>NZ_JBFAXX010000013.1:0-145107 GCF_040680995.1 Kitasatospora sp. NPDC051914 | reverse complement strand
CGCCGATGGTACTGCAGGGGGGACCCTGTGGGAGAGTAGGACGCCGCCGAACAATCATTCAGAGAAGCCCCCTCCCCTTCGGGAGGGGGCTTCTCTGCGTTAACCTTCGCCAATGCAGAACCTGACCCTGACCTGGCAGGCCTCGGCCGGCGCGTCCGTGGTGCTGTTCGCCTCGGCCTTCGCGGCCGGGCGGGCACGGCGCCGTACGCCGGCTGCCCTGCTGTGGGAGGCCGGGCTGCTGCTCGCGCTGTTCACGCTCTGGCAGGTGGTCGGGCATCTCTCGGTGATGAGCACCGACCATGCCCTGGACCGGGCGGAGTGGATCCACCGTACCGAGCTGGATTTCGGCCTGCCGGACGAAGTGGCGTGGCAGCGTGCGGTGATACCCCACCCGTGGCTGGTGCAGGCGGCCAACTACTACTACGCCACCATGCACTTCGGCGTGATGCTGGTGCTGCTGCTGTGGCTGTTCCTCAAGCACCGGGCGAACTACGCCTGGGTCAGGACGACGGTGGTGGCGACCACGGCGGCCTGCCTGCTGATCCAGTTCATCCCGGTCGCGCCGCCCCGGATGCTCCCCGGCAACGGCTTCGTCGACCTGGCGGTGCAGTACGGGCAGTCGGTGTACGGCGGTGCGGTGGGCGGGGTCGTCCCGGACCAGCTGTCGGCCATGCCGTCGGTGCACGTGGCCTGGTGCGTCATCGTGGCGGTGGCCGTGGTCGTGGTGGGGCGCGGCCGGTGGCGCTGGTTGGTGGTGCTGCATCCGGTGCTGACCGTGGTGGTGGTCGTGGTGACGGCGAACCACTTCTGGGCGGACGGGCTCGTTGCGGTGGCGCTGCTGCTGGTGGTGTACCTGGTGCAGCATGCCGCGGCGGGCTGGCGCGGCCAGTCCGGAGTCCCGGGCGTCGTGGTGGCCTCGGGCGGTGCAGCCCCCGGCGGCACGGAGGCCGGCGGAGCCGCGGCGGAGGAGCGCAGCCCGGTCGGGCGCTGAGCCGCATCCGAACGAGGCGTACGACCAGATCGAGGCGCCCCGGCCCGCCCTGACGGCCGCGGTCAGCGCAGTTCGGGCCGGGAGACCTTCATCGGCCCCGGCAGGCTGCCGCCGCTGAGGCCGTCGGCGAGCTCCAGCGCGTCGTCCTTGGTGAGGTTGCCGATGTCCATGGACTCCGTCCTGATGGCGACCAGGATGGCGAGGCTGGAGACGACCTGGCCGTCCAGGACCACGGCGAGTTGGTCGGTCGGCGCGCCCTTCTCGGCGAGGTCGGCGGTGAGGTCGCCGAAGACCTTGGAGCCGGCCGGACTGAGTTTCACGGTGACCACCCAGTCGGCCTCGCTGCCGTCGCCGCTGTCCCGCGCCTGTACCTCGGTCACGTGGTTGCCTCCCAGCGCCGACGGCGCCAGGGCGAACTTCACCGGTGCGCGGCCGCGGTTCTCGTGTCCGCAGGCGACCGCGGGGGCGGCGAGCGAGGGCGGCCGCAGCTCGGCCGGGCAGGTGAGTGCGTCGAAGGCTGACTGCAGTTCGGCGGGGACGGTTCCGGTGACCCCGCCGTAGGTGTCGGTCAGCGCGTGGACGGGCCGGAAGGACAGCGTGGCGCGTTCGGCCAGCCGGGCCAGCTTGTCGCCCACCGGGCCGGAGGCGGAGACCTCGACGGAGCCCTTGCCGATCTGCGAGCGGACGTCCTGCAGGCCGGCCTTGGAGGCCCGTTTGGCGAGGACGGCGGCGGCCTGCTGCAGGCCTGCCCGGTCCAGCGGCTGTTCGGGTGTGAAGACCACGGCGGTGCGGTCGCCCGAGCCGTCGCCCGAGCAGCCGGTCAGGAGGGCGCCCGCCAGCAGCAGGGCGGGCAGCACGGCCCGGGGACGGCTGGGTCCGGGGCCGGGGGTGGCGCGGCGCGGCGGCGTCATGCGGGACAGTGTCCCGAGCGGCCGGTGCGGCGGCGCCGAAGTGATGCAACCGTGACGCTCGTCCGCTGTGCGGATGCGCCGGTCACCGGTGCACGGACGCATCGCCCACGTGGTGCGCGGGCACCTCGGCAGGCCCGTGTCCGGACGCGTCGGTGGGCCGGGCCCCGTGGGGGAGAGGCCCGGCCCACCCGTTCCCGGGGGTTACTTGACCGGCAGTGCCGCGCGGCCCCAGCCGCTGTTGGTCAGCGCCGCGGTCGCCCAGTACCAGGACGCGAGGCCGGAGGCGGCGGCGAGCCAGCCGGCGACCTTGCCGAGGCCGCTGCTGTCGCCGAAGACGCCGACCGCACCCAGCAGCAGGGAGACGGTGAGCAGGCCGTACACGGCCCGGCCGATCCAGCCGCCGCTGTTCCAGCTCGCGAGGGCGAGGGTGAGCGCCAGCAGCGCCCACAGCAGCAGGAACAGGCCCGCGGCGTTCTTGCCGGCGCTGCCCGCGGCCGACCAGGTCGCCCAGAAGGCGCCGAGACTGGTGAACGCGGTGCCGGTGAAGCCGTCGCCGCCGCGGAGCTGCCACAGGCCGGCGATGAACAGGGCGATGCCGCCGACCAGGTGGGTGAGTGAGACGGCGTCCTTGATGCCGGCACCGCTGAGGATGCCGGTGGACAGCAGGCCGTATGCCAGAAGGGTCAGTCCGAGGGCCAGGTAGCCGAGAGGACCGGCGTCGGCTCCTGTGGATCGGGCGTCCGCCCCGGTAGCTCCATTGCTCACCGGAGGCTCCTTTCAGTGGTGCCGGGATGGCGGCATGTTTCGGTGTGGGGGTGCACCGCGGCATGGGGGAGCGGTGCGCGGCCGTGCACGGGAGTGCATGCGGGGATGCGGATTCGGTGCACGGACGTGTGCGTGGAGTGCTGCGCGATGCCGGGCC
The DNA here is from genome assembly GCF_040680995.1 of Kitasatospora sp. NPDC051914. Taxonomy (NCBI): domain Bacteria; kingdom Bacillati; phylum Actinomycetota; class Actinomycetes; order Kitasatosporales; family Streptomycetaceae; genus Kitasatospora; species Kitasatospora sp. NPDC051914. The sequence continues at coordinate 142,283 of NZ_JBFAXX010000013.1, read as the reverse complement.
GTGGGCGCACGGAGAGTTGCGTGCGGGCGGCGGTCGGCCCGTGAGGACCGGCGGTCGGCCGCCGGTCGTGTCCCTCCCGGGGTGGTCCCCGGTGATGACGGTGTACCCGCTCCGCGCGGCTTGTACCCTTGTGAATCACACAATTTGTGCAGTCGTCAGCTGTAGGACGTCGCCTGCTGACCACTCGGTGAGCGGTGTTGACCGAGGATGCCTGGCTGACGGTTCGTCAGTGGCGGGAGGTCAGGCGCGGCGCTGCTCGGGCACCCGCAAGGTGAGGATCGCCATGTCGTCGGACGGCGGTTCCGGGGCGAACCGCTCGACGGCGCGCTGGACGCGGGCGGCGACCGCGCCGGCCGTCAGCCCGGTGCAGCCGGTGAGCACCTCGGCGAGGCCGTCGTCGCCCAGCATCCGCCGGCCCTCGCGCCGTTCGGTGACGCCGTCGGTGACACAGAGCAGGACCTCGCCCGGCGCGAGGACCAACTCCTCGGCAGTGAGGTCGAGTTCGTCCATCACGCCGAGCAGCGGCTGCGGCGAGGCGGCCTGGTCGACCTGGCCGTCGGTGCGCAGGCGCAGCGGCAGCGGGTGGCCCGCGCAGACCAGCGAGAGGGCGGTCGAGCCGTCCGGGCGGGGGGTCAACTCGCCGTAGAGCAGGGTGAGGAAGCGGCTGCGGGGGCCCTCGCCGATGATGGCGGCGTTGAGCCGGGCGAGGACCTGCGGGGCGTCCAGGCCCTCGCGGGCGAGCAGGCGCAGGGAGTTGCGGGCGAGGCCGGTGACGGAGGCGGCCTCCGGGCCGGTGCCGCAGACGTCGCCGATGGCGAAGCCGTAGGTGCCCTCGCGGATCGGGAAGATGTCGTAGAAGTCGCCGCCGACCTCGTTGCCCTCGCCGGCGGCCTGGTAGAAGACCTCGACCTCGACGCCGGGGATCTTCGGCAGCTCGGGCGGCAGCAGGGCGCGCTGGAAGGCCTGGCTGGTGGCGGTGCGCTCGGAGTACAGGCGGGAGTTGTCGAGGGCGAGGGCGGCGCGGCGGGAGAGGTCCTCGGCGAGTTCGAGGATCTCCTGGCGGAAGCGGACGCCGCTGCCGACGCCGAGGACGAGCAGGCCGATGACGCGGTTGCGGGCGGCGAGCGGCAGGACGACGGTCTCGCCGAGCAGCCCGGCGAGCACCGGGCTGTCGGTGATGCCGAGGCCGCGGGCGGTCTCGGCGGGCGCCTTCCAGAAGGTGGCGCCGGTGGCCGGGACGGCCTCCGGCGGCGCGGTCTTGTCCAGGATGTCGCGCAGCGGGTCGATCCGGTCCTCGTCCTCGTGCAGGACGAAGGCGAGGTCGGCACCGCCGTTCTGCTCGCCGGTGGTGTAGACGGCGCACCAGGCGGCGAGCCTGGGCACCGCCATCTGGGCCATGAGGGCGAGGGTCTGCTCGTGCTCCAGGGTGCCGGCGAGCAGGTCGGAGGCCTCGACGAGGAAGGAGAGGGAGCCGCGGCGGAGCTGTTCGAGTTCGGTGAGCCGGGCGCTCTCCAGGGCGAGGGCGATCCGGTCGGCGGCGAACTGGAGGCGCAGTGCGTCCTCGTTGTCGTAGCGGGCGGGGGCGACGGCGGCGACGCCGAGGGAGCCGGTGAGGCGGCCCTCGACCTTGAGCGGGACGGTGATCAGCGAGCGCAGCCCGCTGCCGTTGAGCAGGGGTGCGGTGCTGGGCCGGACGGAGAGGTCCTCGTGGACGGCGGGGAGCCGGGCGGAGTCGAAGCGTCCTGCGGCGCCGTCGATGGGGAGGCGGGCGTAGCGGCGTCCGGTGGCGGGCAGGCCGGTGGCGGCGCGGACCTCGAACTCGGTCTCGTCGTCGGTGGTGAGCAGCAGGTAGGCGGCGTCGGCGTCGAGGAGGTCGCGGGCGCGGTCGACGATGCGCTGCAGCAGGCCGTCGATGTCGCCGAGGTCGCCGGCGGTGACGGGGCCGACGAGCAGGTCGAGGGGCTCGACGGCGGTGGGCGCCTCGGCGGTGGTGCCGGGGCTGCGCAGGACGGCACGGTCGCCGTCGTGGACGAGCAGGCACAGGGTGGAGGGATCGCCCTGGGAGTCGCGCAGGCGTACCTGGACGCCGTACACCTCGATGATCTGGCCGTCGCCGGTGCGGACGCCGAAGCTGCCCTCCCAGCGGGCGAGGCGGAGGGTCTCGGCGAGGCCGAGGCCGATGCCGGGCGACTGCGGCCAGGCGGCGAGCTCGGACCAGGGGCGGCCGAGGACCTGGTCGGCGGGGTGGCGGAAGAGCGCCTCGGCGTCGGGGTTCCAGCCGCGGACGGTGCCCTCGTCGTCGACCTGTACGACGGCGACGCGCACGGGGCCGTCGGTGTCGGGGAGTTCGCCGCCGGGGAGGCTGGGCACGGCGTACCGGGTGCCGTGGACGTGTTCCGGCAGGGCGAGGCGGAACCAGACCGTCTTGCGTCCTGCGGCGTACTCGACGCCCCAGCAGTCGGAGAGGGCGGAGCACATGAGCAGGCCGCGGCCGCCCTCGCCGTCCGGGTCGGCGTAGCGGTCGGAGGCGGTGGGGACGTTGGCGAAGGCGGGGAGGCCGCGTTCGGGGTGGTGGTCGGTGACCTCGATGCGGACGGTGGCGTCCTCGCGGACGCAGCCGACCTCGGCGGCGGTGCCCGCGTGCACCACGGCGTTGGTGACGAGTTCGCTGACCAGGACGACGGCGTCGTCGACGACCTCGGGCAGCCCCCATCCGAGCAGTGCGTCACGGACGAAGCCGCGCGCGGCGGCGGCCGACCGGCCGGCCGGTTCGAAGGTGGCGGCTGCGCGCGCGGTGACCACGTGCCACGTCTCCTCTGCTCTGGTCCGGCTGCCGGGTGGCGGGTGGTCCGCGTGGGCCCCGGTGCAGCGTTACACCCTACTTTCCGTGTCGTACCCCGGGGGGCCCGGGAGCCGAAACAGGTCCTGGAGGGTGATTCTGCCCACGGGATTCGGTGCGGGTGCGGTGAACCCTGTGCAACCGGCCGGACACCGGGCGCAGGTGCTGACAGACTGGGGGGTCCGCAGCATCCGGCCGACGAAGTACGGTCGAAGCGGTGCCGGTGGCTGGGGGCAGCCGCCGGTCCGCCCGAGCGGTACTGGACCAGTGCCGGACAGTCACGATGTGGGAGGGCCCCGTTGAGTTCGGCCACCAAGGACGCCATCGCCACGACCGGGGACGCGAACCACGCCGACCACCGGGCCCGCGGGGTGCCCGGTCGGCGCTCCGGGCACGCCCGTGGAGCGGAGCCGGCCGATCTGCGCAAGATCCTTGCGGCGCTCACCGCGATGCGGGACGGGAACTTCCGGCGGCGGATGACCTTCCCCGGGGACGGGCCGCTGGCGGAGATCGCCGCGGTGTTCAACGAGGTCGCGGAGCGCAACCAGCACCTCACGGGTGAGCTGGCCAGGGTGCGGCGGGCGGTCGGCCGGGAGGGCCGGCTGTCCGAGCGGCTGGAAGCGGGGGTCGGCGAGGGCGCCTGGATGGCGGCCACCGACAACTGCAACGCGCTGATCGACGACCTGGCCAGGCCGATGGCCGAGGTCGGCCGGGTGCTGACCTCGATCGCGGAGGGCGACCTCGACCAGCGGATGGAGCTGCGCTCGGTGCACACCAGCGGGGCGAGCTACCCGCTGCGCGGCGAGTTCCTGAAGGTGGGCCGGACGGTCAACGGGCTGGTGGAGCAGCTGTCGGAGTTCACCGACGAGGTGACCCGGGTGGCCATCGAGGTGGGCACCGACGGCAAGCTGGGCGGCCAGGCCCGGGTGCGCAGCGTCTCGGGCAGCTGGAAGGACCTGGCGGACTCGGTCAACACCATGGCCGGCCGGCTGACGGCGCAGGTGCGCAACATCGCCGAGGTGACGACCGCGGTCGCCAAGGGCGACCTGTCGCGCAAGGTCACGGTGGACGTGGCCGGCGAGATGCTGGAGCTGAAGAACACCGTCAACACGATGGTGGACCAGCTCAACTCCTTTGCCGCGCAGGTGACCACGGTGGCGCGCGACGTGGGCACCGAGGGCCGGCTGGGAGGGCAGGCGCAGGTGCCGGGCGTGGCCGGCGTGTGGCGCGACCTCACCGACTCGGTGAACTTCATGGCGGCGAACCTGACGGCGCAGGTGCGCAACATCGCCGAGGTGACGACCGCGGTCGCCAAGGGCGATCTGTCGCGCAAGATCGAGGTCGATGCGCGCGGCGAGATCCTGGAGCTGAAGAACACCATCAACACGATGGTCGACCAGCTGTCCGGGTTCGCCGAGCAGGTGACGCGGGTGGCGCGCGCGGTGGGCACCGAGGGCATCCTCGGCGGTCAGGCGCAGGTGCCGGGCGTGGCCGGCGTCTGGAAGGACCTGACCGAGAACGTCAACTCGATGGCGAACAACCTGACCAGCCAGGTGCGCAACATCGCGCAGGTGACGACCGCGGTCGCCAAGGGCGACCTGTCGCAGAAGATCCAGGTCGATGCGCGCGGCGAGATCCTGGAGCTGAAGAACACCATCAACACGATGGTCGACCAGCTCGGCGCGTTCGCCGACGAGGTGACCAGGGTCGCCAGGGACGTCGGCACCGAGGGCATCCTGGGCGGCCAGGCGAGCGTGCCGGGGGTGTCCGGCACCTGGAAGGACCTCACCAACAGCGTCAACCTGATGGCGAACAACCTGACCAGCCAGGTGCGCAACATCGCCGAGGTGACCACGGCGGTCGCCCGCGGCGACGTCTCCAAGAAGATCACCGTCGATGCGAAGGGCGAGATCCGCGAGCTGGTGACGACCGTCAACACGATGGTCGACCAGCTGTCGGCGTTCGCGGACGAGGTGACCCGGGTGTCCCGCGAGGTGGGCACCGAGGGCATCCTCGGCGGCCAGGCCCGGGTGCGCGGCGTGTCCGGCATCTGGCGGGACCTGACCGACAACGTCAACTTCATGGCGTCGAACCTGACCAGTCAGGTGCGCAACATCGCCGAGGTCGCCTCCGCGGTGGCCCGCGGCGACCTGTCGAAGAAGATCACCATCGAGGCGCAGGGCGAGGTCAAGGCGCTCGCCAGCACCCTGAACACGATGGTCGACCAGCTGTCGGCGTTCGCCGTCGAGGTGACCCGGGTGTCCCGCGAGGTGGGCACCGAGGGCATCCTCGGCGGCCAGGCCTCGGTGCCGGGCGTCGCCGGCATCTGGAAGGACCTCACCGACAACGTCAACCTGATGGCCAACAACCTCACCGGCCAGGTCCGCAACATCGCGCTGGTCATCACCGCGGTGGCCCGCGGCGACCTGTCGCAGAAGATCGACGTCGATGCGCGCGGCGAGATCCTGGAGCTCAAGACCAGCATCAACACCATGGTCGACCAGCTCGGCGCGTTCGCGGACGAGGTCACCCGCGTCGCCCGCGAGGTGGGCACCGACGGCCGGCTGGGCGGCCAGGCCCGCGTACCGGGCGTCGCCGGCCGCTGGCAGGACCTCACCGAGTCGGTGAACGAGCTGGCCAACAACCTGACCCGGCAGGTGCGCGCGATCGCCCAGGTCGCCACCGCGGTGACCCGCGGCGACCTCTCCCCGCGGATCGACGTGGACGCGTCCGGCGAGCTCGACGAGCTCAAGGACAACATCAACCAGATGATCGCCAACCTGCGCGAGACCACCCGCACCAACAAGGACCAGGACTGGCTGAAGACCAACCTGGCCCGGATGTCCGGTCTGCTGCAGGGCCGCCGCGACCTGGAGGCGGTCGCCGCGCTCATCATGACCGAGCTCACCCCGGTCGTCTCCGCCCAGCACGGCGCCTTCTTCCTGGCGCAGCCGTCCGGGCGTACGGCCGAACTCGTCACCGAGGACGACGACGAGAACGACACCGTGCTGCGCCTGATCGGCAGCTACGGCTACCAGCGGCGCACCATGCCGACGACCTTCCGCCCCGGCGAGGGCCTGGTCGGGCAGGTCGCGGTGGAGCGCCGCTCGATCGTGGTCAGCCAGACCCCGCCCGGCTACCTGAAGATCGCCTCCGGGCTGGGCGAGGCCTCCCCGGCGCACGTGGTGGTGCTGCCGGTGCTGTTCGAGGGCCGGCTGCTCGGCGTGATCGAGCTGGCCACGTTCAGCTCGTTCACCGCGGTGGCCCTGGACTTCCTCAACCAGATCGCCGACCTCATCGGCGTCACCGTCAACACCATCAGCGTCAACACCAAGACCGAGGGCCTGCTCCTGGAGTCCCAGCGGCTCACCGCCGAACTCTCGATGCGCTCCGCCGAGCTGGAGGCCCGCCAGGAGGAGCTGGAGCGCACCAACGAGGAGCTGCAGGAGAAGGCGGAGCAGCTCGCCCAGCAGAACCGCGACATCGAGATCAAGAACAGCGAGATCGAGGAGGCCCGGCAGATCCTGGAGGAGCGCGCCGAGCAGCTCGCCCTCGCCTCCCGCTACAAGAGCGAGTTCCTCGCGAACATGTCGCACGAGCTGCGCACCCCGCTGAACTCGCTGCTGATCCTCGCCAAGCTGCTCTCCGACAACAACGAGGGCAACCTGTCGCCCAAGCAGGTCGAGTTCGCCGAAACGATCCACGGCGCGGGCTCCGACCTCCTGCAGCTGATCAACGACATCCTCGACCTGTCGAAGGTCGAGGCGGGCAAGATGGACGTCCGCCCGGCCCGGATCGCCCTGGTGCAGCTGGTCGACTACGTGGAGGCGGCGTTCCGCCCGCTGGCCGAGGACAAGCGGCTGGACTTCGCCGTCCGGGTCTCCGACGACCTGCCGATCACCCTGCACACCGACGAGCAGCGCCTCCAGCAGGTGCTGCGCAACCTGCTGTCCAACGCGGTGAAGTTCACCGACACCGGCGCGGTCGACCTGCTGATCCGGCCGGTCACCAACGGCGACGTGCCGCAGCACGTCCGCGAGCAGCTGCTGGAGGCCGACGCGATCCTCGACCCGGACGAGGACCTGATCGCCTTCTCGGTCTCCGACACCGGCATCGGCATCCCCGGCAACAAGCTGCGGGAGATCTTCGAGCCGTTCCGGCAGGCCGACGGTGGCACCAGCCGCAAGTACGGCGGCACCGGCCTCGGCCTGTCGATCAGCCGGGAGATCGCCCGGCTGCTCGGCGGCGAGATCCACGCCGAGAGCGAGCTCGGCCGGGGCTCCGCCTTCACCCTCTACCTGCCGCTGAACACCGACGGGCCGGAGGCCGCCGCCCTGCCGGACCGCGCCGCCGGCCAGGCGCCGCGCGCCGCGGTGGGCGTCACCCCGGTCGGGGGGCCCGTCCCGGTCGGGGAGAACCCGGCCGAGCACTGGGCGCAGGAGGTCCGTGAGCTGGCCGAGGAGCGCCGCCGGGGCGCCGCCGAGCGGCGCAGGGCCGTGGAGGGCCACCCCGCCCGGCGGGCCGCCCTGGAGCAGGCCGCGCCCGAACGCGAGCAGTTCCCGCGCCAGCCCGTCCAGACCGCGGACCGGCACAGTGCGCCGGTGCAGTTCCAGGGCCGCTTCGAGGGCCAGCGGGTGCTGATCGTCGACGACGACATCCGCAACGTCTTCGCCCTCACCAGCGTGCTGGAGGAGTACGGCCTGACCGTGCTGTACGCGGAGAACGGCCGCGAGGGCATCGAGGTGCTGGAGCAGCACGAGGACGTCGCCCTGGTCCTGATGGACATCATGATGCCGGAGATGGACGGCTACGCGACCACCGAGGCGATCCGGCGGATGCCGCAGTTCTCCGGGCTGCCGATCATCGCGCTGACCGCCAAGGCGATGAAGGGCGACAAGGAGAAGAGCCTGGAGGCGGGCGCGAACGACCACGTCACCAAGCCCGTCGAGGCCGACCACCTGCTGGCGGTCATGCGCCACTGGCTGCCGGTCGGATAGCCGCCAGGTCCACCGGTCGGCCCGCACTGGCGGGCCCGACCGGGAACCCGGTAGGGTGCCGCAATCGTTGCGAACGGTGACCGTTCGGTAACGCGGCGTCCGGTCCGGTCGACCCGGTGGCCCCGGTCGGCGATCGGTCCGGGCCCGAGTTGTCGGGAGCGATGTGGCGGGCGAGGGGGTACGGCTAGCATGACCGGGTCAGTAGCGGGCGGCACGCGGGTGCCGACCCTGGGCAGGCAACCGGCAGGAGGGCGGGTCCTGGTGCAGAAGGCGAAGATCCTTCTGGTCGACGATCGGCCGGAGAACCTGCTGGCGCTGGAGGCCATCCTCTCCGCGCTGGACCAGACCCTGGTGCGGGCGTCGTCCGGCGAGGAGGCGCTGAAGGCGCTGCTCACCGACGACTTCGCGGTGATCCTCCTCGACGTCCAGATGCCCGGCATGGACGGCTTCGAGACCGCCGCGCACATCAAGCGCCGCGAACGCACCCGCGACATCCCGATCATCTTCCTGACCGCGATCAACCACGGGCCGCACCACACCTTCCGCGGCTACGCGGCCGGCGCGGTGGACTACATCTCCAAGCCCTTCGACCCGTGGGTGCTGCGCGCCAAGGTGTCGGTCTTCGTCGACCTCTACATGAAGAACTGCCAGCTCAAGGAGCAGGCCGCGCTGCTCCGCCTCCAGCTGGAGGCGGGCGAGGCACCGGCCATCGGCGGCGCCCTGCTGGGGGAGCTCTCCGCCCGGCTGGCCACCGTGGAGGAGCAGGCCGAGGCACTCACCAAGCAGCTGGACGGCTCCTCGGAGACGGCCGCCGCCGCGGGCGCCGCCCACCTGGAACGCAAGCTGGCCGGTCTGCGCAGGGCCCTGGACGCCCTGCGGCCGGGCTCCTCCTGACCGGCGCACTGACCGCCCGTCACGCCCACCCGCACGGGTGATGCCGCGTCGCCGTGACAGCGCGTCGGCGACACGCCCCGTGGCTCTCCCTCGGTCACATGTGCAGGGGTGCCGCCCGCCGGTAGGCTGCTGAGCCATGGCCACACGTACGCCCGGAAGCCAGGCACGCAACCGGAAGCCCGGGCCGGCCAAGAAGGCGCCGGCCAAGAAGGCCGCCGCCGCGCCCGCGGCACCGCGCAAGGCCGCCGCGAAGAAGGCGCCCGCCAAGAAGGCCGCGGCGCCCGCCCCGGCGCCGCCGCGACCGATACTCTTCCGCGCCGTCCGCGCCGTCTGGCTGGGGATCGCGCACTCCGTCGGCGCACTGTTCCGCGGGTTCGGCCACGGCGCCCGCAACCTGGACCCTGCCCATCGCAAGGACGGCGTGGCGCTGCTCCTCCTCGCGCTCACCCTGGTCACCGCTGCCGGCACCTGGTTCAGCCCGCAGGGCTGGCTGGGCGAGGTCGCCACCAACGTGGTGTCGGGGCTGTTCGGCCGGCTCGACGTGCTGGTGCCGTTCCTGCTCGGCGCGGTCGCCGTCCGGCTGATGCGCCATCCGGAGGTCCCGGAGGCCAACGGCCGGATCGCGATCGGCCTGACCGCCCTGGTGGTCGGCGTCCTCGGCCTGGTCCACATCGGCTGCGGAGCGCCCGTCATGTCCAGCGGCGCGTCGCGGATACGGTCGGCCGGCGGCATCGTCGGCTGGGCCGCCTCCACCCCGATGATGGCGGCGGCCGGCCCGCCGCTCGCGGTGCCGCTGCTGCTGCTCCTCGCCTTCTTCGGCCTGCTGGTGGTGACCGCCACCCCGGTCAACAAGATCCCCGAGCGGCTGCGCGGCCTGGGCGTGCGCCTTGGCGTGGTGGAGCCCGCGCTCGCCGGCGCCGCCGACGGGCCCGCCGCGGGCGCATCCGCCCGCGAGCACTCCAGCGAGCCGCCGGAGGACGCCGACCCCGACGCCCTGCCGTTCACCATCGACGACGAGGACGCGCAGCCCCGCCGCCGGCGCCGCCACAAGAAGGTCGACGAGCCCGAACTCGGCTCCGCCGTCCCCGACCTGTTCGTCAAGGATCCGTACGAGACCCGCGACCTGGCCGCCGGGGTGGCCGCAGACCTGGACGGCGCCCTGCTGTACGGCGTGCCGGGCTCGCCCGCCGTCGCCAGCATGCTCCACCAGGTCAAGGACAACACCGCCCCGCCGGAGGAGCCCGCGGTGCCCGCCGCCCGCTCCGAGGGCGCGCCCGACGGCCACGGCCCGGCGCCGGTGCGGATGGAGCAGCTCCGCCTCGCCGGGGACGTCACCTACAGCCTGCCGCCGCTCGACCTGCTGGAGCACGGCGCTCCGGCGAAGGCCCGCTCCCGGCTCAACGACGAGGTGGTCGCCCAGCTCAGCGGCGTCTTCTCGGAGTTCAAGGTGGACGCCCGGGTCACCGGCTTCACCCGCGGCCCGACGGTCACCCGCTACGAGGTCGAGCTCGGCCCGGCCGTGAAGGTCGAGCGGATCACCGCACTGGCCAAGAACATCGCGTACGCCGTCGCCAGCCCGGACGTGCGGATCATCAGCCCGATCCCCGGCAAGTCCGCGGTCGGCGTGGAGATCCCCAACCGGGACCGGGAGATGGTCAACCTCGGCGACCTGCTGCGCTCGCGCGCCGCCGCCGAGGACGACCACCCGATGGTCGTCGGCATGGGCAAGGACGTCGAGGGCCACACGGTGACGGCCAACCTCGCCAAGATGCCGCACGTGCTGGTCGCCGGCGCGACCGGCGCGGGCAAGTCCTCGTGCATCAACTGCCTGATCACCTCCGTCCTCGTCCGGGCCACCCCGGACGAGGTGCGGATGGTGCTGGTCGACCCCAAGCGCGTCGAGCTGACCGCCTACGAGGGCATCCCGCACCTGATCACGCCGATCATCACCAACCCCAAGCGGGCCGCCGAGGCCCTGCAGTGGGTCGTGCGCGAGATGGACATGCGCTACGACGACCTGGCCGCCTTCGGCTACCGGCACATCGACGACTTCAACGCCGCGGTGCGCTCCGGCGCGCTCAAGGTGCCGCTCGGCAGCGAGCGCGAGCTGACGCCCTATCCGTACCTGCTGGTCATCGTCGACGAGCTGGCCGACCTGATGATGGTCGCCCCGCGGGACGTCGAGGACTCGGTCGTCCGGATCACCCAGCTGGCCCGCGCGGCCGGCATCCACCTGGTGCTCGCCACCCAGCGGCCCTCGGTGGACGTGGTGACCGGCCTGATCAAGGCCAACGTGCCCTCCCGACTGGCGTTCGCCACCTCGGCGATGGCCGACTCCCGGGTCATCCTCGACCAGCCCGGTGCGGAGAAGCTGATCGGCAAGGGCGATGCGCTCTTCCTGCCGATGGGCGCCTCCAAGCCGGTCCGCATGCAGGGCGCGTACGTCACCGAGGCGGAGATCGCCAAGGTCGTCCAGCACTGCAAGGACCAGATGTCCGCGGTCTACCGGGACGACGTCACCGTCGCCGGCGGGCCGAAGAAGGAGATCGACGAGGAGATCGGCGACGACCTGGACCTGCTCATCCAGGCCGCGGAGCTGGTGGTCTCCACCCAGTTCGGCTCGACCTCGATGCTCCAGCGCAAGCTGCGGGTCGGCTTCGCCAAGGCGGGCCGGCTGATGGACCTGATGGAGTCCCGGGGCATCGTCGGCCCCAGCGAGGGCTCCAAGGCACGTGACGTGCTGGTGAAACCGGACGAGCTGGACGGTGTCCTGCTGACACTCCGTGGGTGAGCCACTTCTCACTCGTTCGGAGGAATGTGATAAGTAGGGGGAACCGCGCCGAGTAGTCGGCGCGTCCCTATCGGGGCGGGGACGAATTGTGCGCCCGGCCTGCGCTGACCTGCCGTCAGGCGCGGTCGGCAAGCCGCCCACGTTCGGGCCTATTCCGCTTGAGATTCGTTCCACCCCCGCCCCTAGACTGTTCTCTCAGCAGGTGGCCAACGCTCGAAAGGCGCGTCCAGTGACCATCGGCAAGTCCCCCGACCGTGGCAGCAGCCGGCCCTCCGCCCGCACGTCCCGGAACGAACCGGGGCAGCCGGCGCAGGGGGCGGACCAGCCCGCCCCCGAACTTCCGAGCATCGGTCGTGTACTCACCGTCGCCCGCATCGACGCCGGGCTGACCGTCGATCAGGTGAGCTCGACCACCCGTGTCCGCGTGCCGATCGTGCACGCCATCGAGCAGGACGACTTCTCCCGCTGCGGCGGCGACTTCTACGCCCGCGGCCACATCCGGGCGCTGGCCCGCGCGGTCGGCGTCGACGGCGACGAGCTCGTCGCCCGCTACGACGCCGCGCACGGCGGCGCCCCGGCCGACCGCCGCCCCACCCAGCTGATCGAGACCACCCCGATCAAGGTCACCGACCACCGCCGGCCGAACTGGACGACGCCGATGGTGGTCGCCATCCTCGCCGTGGTCGGCCTGATCGGCTTCAACCTGTTCGGCGGCCGCTCCAACACCCCGGCGGCCGGCACCGCCAGCTCCCCGCTGGCGAGCGCGTCCGCCTCCGCCTCCCCCTCCGCCCAGCCGCCCGTCCCCGCCCCCAGCCTCGCCCCGATCGCCGCGGCCCCCGCCGACAAGGTCACCGTGAAGCTGGTCGCCGAGAAGGGCACCAGCTGGGTCTCCGCCAAGGACGGCAAGGGCAAGCCACTGTTCGGCAACAACCTCGAGGCCGGCCAGGACCAGACCTTCACCGACCCCAAGCAGATCAGCCTGGTGCTCGGCAACGCCGGCGCCGTGCACGTGTACGTCAACGGCAAGGACCTCGGTCCGGCCGGCGCCGACGGCCAGGTGGTGCACGTCACGTACACCCCCGGAGACCCGCAGGCAGGCTGACCCGGACCAGCGGGAACGGCGCGCACGGCCTCCGGGGCGAACGGCACCGGGGGCCGCGCGTTAATCTTGGCGTCATGCCTGAACGCCGTACTGTCGCCCTTGTCACGCTCGGATGCGCCCGCAACGAGGTGGACTCCGAGGAACTCGCCGGGCGGCTGGAGGCGGACGGCTGGCTGCTGGTCGACGACGCCGCCGACGCCGACGTCGCCGTCGTCAACACCTGCGGCTTCGTGGAGGCCGCCAAGAAGGACTCCGTCGACGCCCTGCTGGAGGCCAACGACCTCAAGGGCCACGGCCGCACCCAGGCCGTCGTCGCGGTCGGCTGCATGGCCGAGCGGTACGGCAAGGAACTCGCCGACGCGCTCCCAGAGGCCGACGGCGTGCTCGGCTTCGACGACTACACCGACATCTCCGGCCGGCTGCAGACCATCCTGGCCGGCGGGCACGTCGAGGCCCACACCCCGCGCGACCGCCGCAAGCTGCTCCCGCTCACCCCGGTCGAGCGCCAGGCCGCCGCCGCCGAGGTCGCCCTGCCCGGCCACGGCAGCCCCGAGGACCTCCCGGACGGCGTCGCCCCGGCCTCCGGCCCGCGCACCCTGCGCAAGCGGCTCGACGACAGCCCGGTCGCCTCGATCAAGCTGGCCTCCGGCTGCGACCGGCGGTGCTCCTTCTGCGCCATCCCGGCCTTCCGCGGCTCCTTCGTCTCGCGCCGCCCGTCCGACGTGCTGAACGAGGCCCGGTGGCTGGCCGAGCAGGGCGTCACCGAGGTCGTCCTGGTCAGCGAGAACAACACCTCCTACGGCAAGGACCTCGGCGACATCCGGCTGCTGGAGACGCTGCTCGCCGAGATCGCCGACATCGACGGGATCGAGCGCGTCCGGGTCAGCTACCTCCAGCCGGCCGAGATGCGGCCCGGCCTGATCGACGCGATGACCTCGATCGACAAGGTCGTGCCGTACTTCGACCTGTCCTTCCAGCACTCCGCCCCCGCGGTGCTCCGGCGGATGCGCCGCTTCGGCTCCACCGACCAGTTCCTGGAACTGCTGGAGGGCATCCGCGCCAAGGCCCCCGAGGCCGGCGCCCGGTCCAACTTCATCGTCGGCTTCCCCGGCGAGACCGAGGCGGACTTCGCCGAGCTGGAGCGGTTCGTCGCGAGTGCCCGGCTCGACGCCATCGGCGTCTTCGGCTACTCCGACGAGGACGGCACCGAGGCCGCCACGCTCGACGGCAAGCTGCCCGAGGACGTCGTCGCCGACCGCCTCGCCCGGCTCTCCCGGCTCGCCGAGGAGATCACCGCCCAGCGCGCCGAGGAGCGGATCGGCAGCGAGGTGCTGGTGCTCGTCGAGTCCGTCGAGGACGGCACCGTCGAGGGCCGCGCCGCCCACCAGGCCCCCGAGACCGACGGCCTGACCACCCTGCTCGGCGCGGACGACGCCGAGGCCGGCCGGTACTACCGGGCCGTGGTGGTCGCCACCGAGGGCGTCGACCTGGTCGCCGAGGTCGTCGGCGCCGCGCCAGGAGCGGACGCGTGACCAAGGGGCCCGGCGCCCCGACCGCGGCCCCGCCCGGCCGCCCCGGGGCCGCGCCGTCGCCGCAGCCGGGCGTCTGGAACATCGCCAACGTCCTGACGATGCTCCGCCTGCTGCTGGTGCCGGTGTTCGTGCTGCTGCTGTTCGCGGACGGCGGGCACGACCCCAAGTGGCGCTCGGTGGCCTGGGCCTCCTTCGCCATCGCGATGATCACCGACGTCTTCGACGGCGAGCTCGCCCGCCGCAAGGGCCTGATCACCGACTTCGGCAAGATCGCCGACCCGATCGCCGACAAGGCGATCATGGGTGCGGCGCTGATCGGCCTCTCGGTCCTCGGCGACCTGCCCTGGTGGATCACCGCGGTCATCCTGGCCCGCGAGCTGGGCATCACCCTGATGCGCTTCTGGGTCATCCGCTACGCCGTCATCCCGGCCAGCCGCGGCGGCAAGCTCAAGACCCTCACCCAGGGCATCGCGGTCGGCATGTACGTCCTCGTGCTGACCGGGCCGCTGGCCACCGCCCGCGCCGTGGTGATGGGCGTCGCCGTGCTGCTCACCGTCGGCACCGGCCTGGACTACGTCGGACAGGCGATCCGGCTGCGCCGCGAGGGCCTCGCCAAGGAGCGGGCCGCCGGGCAGGGGGCCGCCCGATGAGCGCCCCGCCCGCGCCGCCGGCCGAGGCGGACCCGGCCGGCCGCGCCGACCGGGCGCTCGCCGAGCAGGTGCACGCCGCACTGCGCGGCCGCGGCGCCACCGTCGCCGTCGCCGAGTCGCTGACCGGTGGTCTGCTGGCCGCCACCCTGGTGGACGTCCCCGGCGCGTCCGCCACTTTCCGAGGCTCCGTCACCGCCTACGCCACCGACCTCAAGGCCTCCGTCCTCGGGGTGGACGAAGGCCTCCTGGCCGTCCACGGCCCGGTGCATCCGGTGGTGGCCCGCCAGATGGCCGACGGCGTACGGACCCTGCTGGGCGCCACCTACGGCCTCGCCACCACCGGGGTGGCCGGCCCCGAGCCGCAGGACGGCCGACCGGTCGGCACCGTGCACATCGGTTTCGCCGGACCGACAGGAACACGGGCCGTCTCCCGGGTGTTGTCAGGGCAACGTGCAATCATCCGTCGCACGACGGTGGGAGCCGCCCTCGAGCTGCTGCTCCAGTCCCTAGCGAGTGACGGTCCGTCGCGCTGAGGTTTCCTGAAATCTCTGAATCCACCGCCCGAGCTGGAGGATCGTGTTACATCACCGGCCCCGGGCGGGCAGAACCTAGCCAGTCGACCGATCGTCTGGCCGGTCCACCGGCCCGAAACAGCCACGACCAACGCCCGGGCGGGGCACAGAACGGGAGGGGGACAGCCTTGCAGCCCAGAGTGAACACGACCCCGGTCCCCGCACGCGATGCGGACAAGGCGGTACGGTGGGGGCGTGACATCTCGATCCGCAGTCCGAGGAGGGAGGCACCGATGATCCTGCTCCGTCGCCTGCTGGGCGATGTGCTGCGTCGGCAGCGCCAGCGCCAGGGCCGCACACTCCGCGAGGTGTCGGCGGCCGCCAGGGTTTCGCTCGGCTACCTCTCCGAGGTGGAGCGGGGGCAGAAGGAGGCGTCCTCCGAGCTGCTCTCCGCCATCTGCGACGCGCTCGATGTCCGGATGTCCGAGGTCATGCGCGAGGTCAGCGACGAGCTGTCCCTCGCCGAACTTGCGGCGATGGCCACCCTCTCGGAGGGTGATCTGCTGAGGCCGGTCCTCGAACCGGTTCCGCTGCCGGCCCCCGGTGTCGATCGGGCCGGTACGACCGTGCCCAAGGCAGCAGCCATGGACGTGGTCGCGGCCTGACCGGACCTCGCCCTCCCCCCGGGGAGCGAGAGAAGGAGGCCGCGGTGCGCAGAGTTGGAACGGGACGAGCCGGTGTGCTCGTCAGGACGGCCGGGTCGGCCCACCTCGGGTGGGTCGGCCCGGCCGTCCTGCTGTGTGCGGCCGCCGGCTGGTGGCTGTTCGGGCCCGGCCGGGGCGGCGGCGGCACGGCGCTCGGCATACTCGCCGCGGGCGGCTGGGGTCTCGGCCTGCTGCCCGTGCACGCCGACCGCCGGCTGACCGGCCCCGCCCGGCGCCCGCCCCGCCGGACGGGGGACGCCGGGGAGGAGAGCCCGCAGCTGCCGGCCGGCACGGATCAGGGGCGCAGCCGGTAGCCCCGCGTGGTGGGATGGAAGCCCGCCTCCTCCAGCACCCGCCCGAGGGGCGAGGTGAGCACCCCTTCGCCGTTGGCGCGCTCCACCGTGACGGTGCCCAGGGCCCCCTCCCGGGCGGCCCTGGCGAGCGCCCCTGCCGCCGCCTGCAGCACCTCGCCCTCGGCCCAGCAGAGCAGCGACTTGCCGCCGCGCTCCACGTAGAGCACCAGCTCGCCGTCGACCAGGACGACCAGGGCGCCCGCCTTGCGCCCGGGGCGGTGGGCGGCGCCGCCCGCGGTGGCGGCCCCCGGGGGCTCGGGCCAGTCCAGTGCGGCGCCGTACGCGTTGGCCGGGTCGGCGGCGGCGAGTACCAGCGCCTCGGGCTGCTCGGCGGCAGTGGTGCCGGACGTCCAGCCCTGGGCGCCGGCCCGCTCCAGGCGTCCGCTGACCGAGCGGAGCCGGTCGGCGGCGCCGTCCATGGCGAACTGGGCGCCGCCGAGGCCCTCCACGAAGTAGCCGCGGCGGGCCTTGCCTCGCTCCTCGAAGGCGGAGAGCACCCGGTAGACGCCGGCGAAGCCGCCGGGGACGCGCTCGGCGGTGACGGTGCCGCGGGTGAGGACGCCGTGCCGGTCCAGCAGGCTCTGCGCCTGCGCGGCGGCCCGGGTGGTGGCCTCGGCGGACGGCTCGGGCAGCAGCGACCAGCGGCCGGCCGCGGTCGGCGGGCCGGGGCGGCGGCTGCCGAAGGCCCGCCCGGCACCGCCGTAGCGGCCGCGCGGGGTGGCCCGCGGGGCGCGGTGGGCGGTGGAGCCCGCGGTCCGGCCGGAGCCGAGCAGCGCGCGCAGCGGGGCCAGCGAGTCGTTGGTGACGTACCCGGCCCAGACGAGGTCCCACAGGGCCTCGACGAGGGCGCTCTCGGGGGTGTCCGGCTGCCGGTCGGCGAGCTGGCGGAAGAGCAGGCCGTAGCCGCCGGCGAGGGCCTCCAGCAGATCGGTGTGGACGGGGGTGAGCGCGGGCGGCACCGGTTCGGGGCGCAGCAGGTGGGCGTTCTCGGCGAGGTGGAGGCTGATCCAGCCGTCCTTGCCGGGCAGTGCCCCGGCGCCGGCCCAGCCGATCTCGCCGGCCACCATCAGCTCGTTCAGCATTTCGGGGGAGTAGTCGGAGAGCCGGGCCGGGAGGACGAGCTTCTCCAGCGCGGAGGCGGGCAGGGCGGTGCCCTGGAGCTGCTCGACCACCCGGTAGAGGCCGTCGATGCCGCGCAGCCGGTGGCCGGCCAGGTGCTGCCACTGCGGGAGGAAGGCCGCCATGGCGCGCGGCGGCACCGGCTCGACCTCCTGGCGCAGCGCGGCCAGTGAGCGGCGGCGCAGCCGGCGCAGCACCTCGGTGTCGCACCACTCGACGGTGGCGGTGTGGCCCTCGACCGGGCGGAACTCGCCCTGCACCAGGCGGCCGGCGGCGGTGAGCCGGTGCAGGGTGCCGGTGACGACGGCGGTGCCCAGGCCGAAGCGGGTAGCGGCCTCGGCGGCGGTGAACGGGCCGTGGGTGCGGGCGTAGCGGGCCAGCAGGTCGCCGAGCGGGTCCTTGACCGGTTCGGTGAAGGCCTCCGGCACGCCGACCGGCAGCGGGGTGCCGATGGCGTCGCGCAGCCGTCCGGCGTCCTCGATCGTGGCCCAGCGCTGCTCGCCTCCGAGGCGGACCTGGATGGCCCGGCGGGCGGCCTCCAGCTCCAGGGCCCAGAGCGGTTCGGCGCCGCGGGCGGTGAGCTCGGCCTCGGAGAGCGGGCCGAGCAGGCGGAGCGCGTCGGCGACGCCCTCGGCGTCCTTGATCCGGCGCTCGGGGGTGAGGCGCTGGAGTTCGGCCTCCAGGTCGGCGAGGACCTGGGGGTCGAGCAGCTCGCGGAGCTCGGCCTGGCCGAGGAGCTCGGAGAGCAGCCGGGAGTCGAGGGAGAGGGCGGCGGCGCGGCGCTCGGCGAGCGGGGAGTCGCCCTCGTAGAGGAACTGGGCGACGTAGCCGAACAGCAGGGAGCGGGCGAACGGGGAGGGCTCGGGGGTGGTGACCTCGACCAGGCGGACGGCGCGGGACTCGAGGTCCCCCATCAGCTCGACCAGGCCGGGCACGTCGAAGACGTCCTGCAGGCACTCGCGGACGGCCTCCAGCACGATCGGGAACGAGCCGTACTCGGAGGCGACCTCCAGCAGCTGGGAGGCGCGCTGGCGCTGCTGCCAGAGCGGGGTGCGGCGGCCGGGGCTGCGGCGGGGCAGCAGCAGGGCCCGCCCGGCGCACTCGCGGAAGCGGGAGGCGAACAGGGCCGAGCCGCCGACCTGGTCGGTGACCAGCTGCTCGATCTCGCCGGGGTCGAAGAGGGCGGCGTCCGCGCCGACCGGGGCCTCGTCGGCGGGCGGCCGGTCGGGGGAGGGGAAGTCGAGGAGGTCGGCGTCGGGCAGGCGCAGCACGATGCCGTCGTCGGCGTGCATGACCTGCGGGTCGAGGCCGTGCTTCTCGCGCAGCCGGGCGCCGAGGGCGAGCGCCCAGGGCGCGTGCACCTGGGCGCCGAAGGGGGAGTGGACGACGATCCGCCAGTCGCCGAGCTCGTCGCGGAAGCGCTCGACGACGATGGTGCGGTCGTCCGGCAGGTGGCCGCAGGCGGTGCGCTGCTCGGCGAGGTAGGTGAGCAGGTTGCCCGCGGCCCAGCCGTCGAGCCCGGCGGCCTTCAGCCGCTCGGCGGCCTGTTCGGGGGTGAGGGCGCCGAGTTCGCGGACGAAGGCGCCGACGGCGCGGCCGAGCTCCAGCGGACGGCCGAGGGTGTCGCCCTTCCAGAACGGCAGCCGGCCGGGCACGCCGGGGGCGGGGGTGACCAGGACCTTGTCGTGGGTGATGTCCTCGATCCGCCAGGAGGTGGTGCCCAGGGTGAAGACGTCGCCGACGCGGGACTCGTAGACCATCTCCTCGTCGAGCTCGCCGACCCGGCCGCCGCCCTTCTTGCCCGCCTTCGAACCGGCGCCGGTGGTGCCGGCGATGAAGACGCCGAACAGGCCGCGGTCGGGGATGGTGCCGCCGGAGGTGACGGCGAGCCGCTGGGCGCCGGGCCGGCCGGTCACGGTGCCGGCCACGCGGTCCCAGACCACGCGGGGGCGCAGCTCGGCGAAGGCGTCGGACGGGTACCGCCCGGCGAGCATGTCGAGGACGCCGTCGAACGCGGACTGCGGGAGGGTCGCGAAGGGCGCGGCGCGGCGGACGAGGGCGAGCAGCTCGTCGACCTGCCAGCCGTCGAGCGCGGTGATCGCGACGAGCTGCTGGGCCAGCACGTCCAGCGGGTTGCGCGGGACGCGCAGCGCCTCGATCCGGCCGCTGCGCATCCGCTCGGTGACCACGGCGGACTGCAGCAGGTCGCCGCGGTACTTCGGGAAGACGACGCCGGTGGAGACCGCGCCGACCTGGTGGCCGGCCCGGCCGACGCGCTGCAGGCCGGAGGCGACCGAGGGCGGCGACTCGACCTGGACGACCAGCTCGACGGCGCCCATGTCGATGCCGAGCTCCAGGCTGGAGGTGGCGACCACGGCGGGCAGCCGCCCGGCCTTGAGGTCCTCCTCGACCTGGGCGCGCTGCTCCTTGGAGACGGAGCCGTGGTGGGCGCGGGCGAGCAGGGCGGGGGCGCCGGCCGCGCCGCCGGAGCCGCCCATGAGCTGCGCCGGGGCGTGCGCGTCCGGCAGGGCCTCGCCGGTGGCGCGCTCGTGGGCGATCTCGTTCAGCCGGTTGCACAGGCGCTCGGCGAGCCGGCGGGAGTTGGCGAAGACGATGGTCGAGCGGTGCGCCTGGACGAGGTCGACGATCCGCTCCTCGACGTGCGGCCAGATCGAGGCCTGCCGCGCCGGGTCGTCGTCGGTGGCGGCGGGCAGCTCGTCGAGGTCGGCGACCGGGACGACCACCGAGAGGTCGAACTCCTTGGCGGCGGGCGGCTGGACGACCGTGGCGCCGCGCTGCGGGCTGAGGAAGCGGGCCACCTCCTCGACCGGGCGGACGGTGGCGGACAGGCCGATCCGGCGGGCGGGCGCGTCGAGCAGGGCGTCCAGCCGCTCCAGGCTGAGCGCCAGGTGGGCGCCGCGCTTGGTGTCGGCGACCGCGTGCACCTCGTCGAGGATCACCGTGTCGATGCCGCGCAGTGCGTCCCTGGCGGCCGAGGTGAGCAGCAGGAACAGCGACTCGGGCGTGGTGATCAGGATGTCCGGCGGGTGGCCGGCGAAGCGGCGCCGGTCGGCGGCCGGGGTGTCGCCGGAGCGGATGCCGACCTCGATCTCCGGCTCGGGCAGGCCCAGCCGGACGGCGGCCTGGCGCAGGCCGGCGAGCGGGGCGCGCAGATTGCGCTCGACGTCCACCGCGAGGGCCTTCAGCGGCGAGATGTAGAGCACCCGGCAGCGGCGCTTCGGGTCGGCCGGGGGCGGGGTGGCGGCGAGCCTGTCCAGTGCGGAGAGGAAGGCCGCCAGGGTCTTGCCCGAGCCGGTGGGGGCGACGACCAGGACGTCGGTCTGCCGGCGGATCGCCGCCCACGCCTCGGACTGGGCGGCGGTCGGCGCGGCGAAGGCACCGGTGAACCACGCCCTGGTCGCCGGGGCGAAGCCGTCGAGGGCGTCCGCGGTGCTGTGCTGCGCCATGCCCCCATGGTGCCCGCTGCCACTGACAGGCCGCTTCCACCGACGGGCCGTCCGTCTGCCGCAGCCCGGCGGGCAGAATCCGACATTCCACTCATATGGTGAAGATTCAGTCACACTTTCCGGAGCTGATGCTGTCCGGAGCCGGCACCGCCACGGGCGCTGCGGCCCCGGTCCGGACGGACGAGCGGAGGCCGCGATGGAACCGGGCACCCCGGCCGCCGAGCACACGTCCCGCGGACGCCGCCGGTTCCTCGAACTCATCCTGGCCATGCTGCTCGTCGCCCTGATCGTCGGCGGCGCCGTCCCGTACGTCTCCGGGCCCGACCGCTCCTACCTCAGCTACCTGGTGCTCGCCGACCGGCAGGACGCCGAGGGCGCCGAGCACGCCGCCGAACAGGCCCGGGCCGCCGGCGGCCGCGTCGTCCAGGGCTACCCGCAGATCGGCGCCGTGCTCGCCTACGCCACCGGCGGCTTCGCCCAGCGGCTGCGCACCAAGCCCGGGATAGCCGCCGTCGGCGCCACCCGCACCGCCACCGTCCCCAGTCCGCCCGGCCCGCTCACCGGCGCCGACTTCCGCCGCAGCCAGGAGGGCGCACCCGCCTCCGACGCCACCGAGGGCAACCTCTCCGACCCGCGCGAGGAGGACGACTGGAACCTCGCCATGATCGGCGCCGCCGACCCGCTCCCCGCCTCCTCCGCCCTGCTGCGCAGCGCCTCGGACCGGTCCGGCACCCCGCTCGCGCCCACCCCGGCCGCACTGGGCGGCGTGCTCGTCGCGGTGCTCGACTCCGGGGTCGACGACACCCATCCGGACCTGCGCGACGCCGTCGACCCGAGCGCCTCCGTCTCCTGCGCCGACGGCCGGCCCGACGCCCGCTACGGCGCCTGGCGGCCCGACGAGGGGGTCTCCGAGAGCGGCCACGGCACGCACGTCGCCGGGATCGTCGGCGCCGCCCGGGACGGCCACGGCGTGACCGGCGTCGCCCCCGGGGTGCGGATCGCGGCCGTCCGCCTGCTCGGCCCGCTCGGCCAGTACTACGCCGAGAACATCGTCTGCGGGATGCTCTGGGCCGCCGACCACGGCGCCCGGGCGATCAACGACAGCTACTTCGCCGACCCGTGGAAGTACAACTGCCCCGAGGACCCGGACCAGGCCGCACTCACCCGGGCCGTCGCCCGGGCCGTCGCCTACGCGCAGAGCCGCGGTTCCGTCGTGGTCGCCTCGGCCGGCAACGACGGCCAGGACCTCCAGGCCGACCGGATCGACCGGCGCAGCCCCAACGACCGCACCTCCGGACCGGCCCAGGACCGCTACCTCGGCACCGAGTGCATCCGCCTCCCCGGCGAACTGCCCGGCGTGGTCACCGTCAGCGCCGTGGACCGCTCCGGAGCGCCGGCCGGCTACACCAACTACGGCCTCGGCCGGGTCTCGCTGGCCGCACCCGGCGGCGACCCCGACGGCGGCCCCGAGGGCGCGGTCGTCTCCGACTGGCCCGGCGACCGCTACGCCGCGCTGGCCGGCACCTCGATGGCCGCCGCCCACGTCACCGGCGCCGTCGCGGTGGTCGCCGCCGAACACCCGGGCTGGGGGTCGCAGGAGATCACCGCGCACCTCGCCGAGGCCGCCGCCGCCAACTGCCCGCCCGGCCCCGACACCTGCGGTGACCGGCGCTTCTACGGCGCCGGCGTGCTGGCGCTGCCGTAGGAGCGGGCCTCGGCCCGGGTCGGCCCGGGGCCCTCGGAGGCACGTCCCGGCGCCGTTGCGGTCGGGGATACTGGGCGCATGAGGCTGACCGAGTTCTGGCGACGGATGAACGAGCACTTCGGCGAGGCGTACGCGGAGTCGTTCGCGCGGGACCACGTGATGAGCGAGCTCGGCGGCCGCACGGTGCACCAGGCCCTGGACTCCGGGTGGGAGGCCAAGGACGTCTGGCGGGTGGTCTGCCTGAACCAGGGGGTCTCCGCGCAGCTGCGCTGAGCCACCGGCCCGCCCGGGAGGGGGCCCGCCGTCCGTCCGATGGGCGAGACTGGGCGGGTGGAAAGCAGCCGAGAGCCCGACAGCCCGGAGAGCCGCCGTCCGGCACCCGAACCCGCCGAACCCCACAGCACCCGGCCCGCCACCGGCCCCGCGGCCGCCCGCAGACCCCAGTTGCGGGGCGGCGCCATGCCGCGCTGGCTGCCGAAGGCCATGGTGCTCGCGCTGGTGCTGGTCGGCGTGTTCCAGCTCGCGGACTGGGCCTTCCACCAGCTGATCGACCTGTTCGTGATGCTGATCGTGGCCTTCTTCCTGTCGCTGGCGATGGAGCCGGCGGTGGACCGGATGGCGGCCCGCGGCGTGCGCCGCGGTCTCGGCACCTTCCTGGTGTTCATCGCGGTGGTCGTCGCCGTGGCCGGCTTCCTCGCCGCCCTCGGCACCCTGCTGGTCGACCAGGTCACCCGGGTCGCCGGGGAGTTGCCGCACCTGCTGGAGAACCTGATCGGCTGGATCAACCGGACGTTCCACCAGGATCTCTCGCTGGACGAGCTCCAGCGGCGGGTGCTCAAGGACTCGGGCACCGTCGAGAAGTACGCCCAGCAGGCGGCCGGCAACGTCTGGGGCGTCTCCAGCACCGTCATCGGCGGCCTGTTCCAGTTCTTCACCGTCGGCCTGTTCAGCTTCTACTTCACCGCCGACGGCCCGCGGGTGCGCCGCACCGTCTGCTCGCTGCTGCCGCCCGCGAAGCAGGCCGAGGTGCTGCGGGCCTGGGAGATCGCGCTGGCCAAGACCGGCGGCTACCTCTACTCCCGGGCGCTGCTGGCGATGATCTCCACCCTCGCGCACTGGCTGGTGTTCCAGATCATCGGCCTGCCGTACGCGGCCGCGCTGGCGGTGTGGGTCGGCGTGATGTCGCAGTTCGTGCCGACCATCGGCACCTACATCGCGGGCGCGCTGCCGGTGCTGGTCGCGCTGACCGGGCAGCCGGTGGACGCGGTGTGGGCGCTCGCCTTCGTCATCGTGTACCAGCAGATCGAGAACTACCTGCTGCACCCGAGGATCACCGCGCGGACGGTGGACGTGCACCCCGCGGTGGCCTTCGGCTCGGTGATCGCCGGGGCGGCGCTGCTCGGCGCGGTCGGCGCCCTGATCGCGATCCCGGCGGCGGCCACCCTGCAGGGATTCGTCGGCACCTACGTGCGCCGCTACGAGGTGACCACCGACCCGCGGATCGACCGCGGCGAGGAGCGCAAGGAGCGCCGGGAGCGCAGGCGGCAGGCCGCGCGCCGTCTGCGGCGCATGATGCGGAGCGGATCTTCGGACGAATCCGCAGGTCGGGACCGGGACGGAGGACCGCAGTAGGAGGAGTCGCGGAATTCGAACGGTTGTTCTCTATACTCGGCAGCGGCGAGTTTTCCACAGGCGTGGCCCGGTCCGGGCCGATTGTCGGTGGGACGCGCTAGCGTCAAGGACGATGAAGCGCACAGCACAGAACCCGAGGGTGGAAGCCATGGCAGGTACGGACAAGGAGAAGGCGCTCGAGACGGCACTCGCCCAGATCGAGCGACAGTTCGGCAAGGGCTCGGTGATGCGCCTGGGCGAGAAGGCCAACGAGCCCATCGACGTGATCCCGACCGGCTCCACCGCGCTGGACGTCGCCCTCGGTGTCGGCGGCATCCCGCGCGGCCGAGTGATCGAGATCTACGGCCCCGAGTCCTCCGGCAAGACCACGCTGACCCTGCACCTGGCGGCCAACGCCCAGAAGGCCGGCGGCACCGTCGCCTTCGTCGACGCCGAGCACGCCCTCGACCCCGAGTACGCCAAGAAGCTCGGCGTCGACACCGACGCCCTGCTGGTCAGCCAGCCGGACACCGGCGAGCAGGCCCTGGAGATCACCGACATGCTGATCCGCTCCGGCGCGATCGACCTGGTGATCATCGACTCCGTCGCGGCCCTCGTCCCGCGCGCCGAGATCGAGGGCGAGATGGGCGACTCGCACGTCGGCCTGCAGGCCCGGCTCATGAGCCAGGCCCTGCGCAAGATCGCCGGTGCGCTCAACCAGTCGAACACCACCGCCATCTTCATCAACCAGCTGCGCGAGAAGATCGGCGTCATGTTCGGCTCCCCGGAGACCACGACCGGTGGTCGGGCGCTGAAGTTCTACGCCTCGGTGCGCCTGGACATCCGCCGCATCGAGACCCTGAAGGACGGCACCGAGGCGGTCGGCAACCGCACCCGCGTCAAGATCGTCAAGAACAAGGTCGCCGCCCCGTTCAAGCAGGCCGAGTTCGACATCCTCTACGGCGTCGGCATCAGCCGCGAGGGCGGCCTGATCGACATGGGCGTCGAGCACGGCTTCATCCGCAAGTCCGGCGCCTGGTACACCTACGAGGGCGACCAGCTCGGCCAGGGCAAGGAGAACGCCCGCAACTTCCTGCGCGACAACCCGCAGCTCGCCGACGAGATCGAGCGGAAGATCAAGGGCAAGCTCGGCATCGGCCCCAAGGTCGAGGAGCCGGCCGCCGCCGCGGCGCCCGCCGCCGAGGCACCGGCACCGGCCACCAAGACCGCCGCCAAGAAGACGGCGGCCGCCGCCAAGGCCTGATCCGCCGATGCACATCCCCGACCGCCCATCGGGCTCGGCCGCACCCGCCGCCGAGCCCGATGACGCCGGCCCTCCCGACTGGTTCGCAGCCGTCGCCCTCCCCGAGGACGAGGAGCCGGAAGTCTTCCAACCGGCCCGGACCGAAGGCGAGGACGACGCCGCTGCGCCGGGCCTCGCCGACGTGCCAGGCCTGCGCACCGCCTCCGCCCTGCCCACCGGCCGCCGCCGGCGGCGCAGCGCGCTCACGCCCGAGGAGGGCGGCCTCCCCGGTGAGGACGACCTCGCCGGCGAGCCCCTCCCGCCGCGCGGCCGGGGTGGCCGCGGCAGCGAGCCGCCGGCCCGCCCCGGCGGGCGCCGCCGCACCCGGGCCGAGCGTACCGAGGGCGGAGCCGCGCGCCGGGCCGAGGAGGAGACCGACCCGGCCTCCCGGGCCCGGGACATCTGCCTGCGCCTGCTCACCGGCAGCTCCCGCACCCGCAAGCAACTGGCCGACGCCCTGCGCAAGCGCGAGATTCCCGACGAGGTCGCCGAGGAAGTGCTCTCCCGCTACGAGGAGGTCGGCCTGATCGACGACGCCGCGTTCGCCGCGGCCTGGGTGGACGCCCGGCACGCCCACCGCGGGCTGGCCCGCCGCGCCCTCGCCCAGGAGCTGCGCACCCGCGGCGTCTCCGGCGACCTCGTGGAGCAGGCACTGGCCAGGGTGGACCACGACGACGAGGCGGAGGCCGCCCGCGCCCTGGTCGACCGGAAGCTCCGCACCACCCGCGGCCTGGAGCCGCAGATCCGCACCCGGCGCCTGATCGCCATGCTGGCCCGCCGCGGCTACTCGGAGGGTCTCGCCCACCGCGTCGTCCGGGAGGCGCTGGGGGAGGAGAGTGAAGGCCTCGGCGAGGAATGGTGACGGATCATCAGTCATCGGCATCAACTCTCGATCGCATCTTGACCGTTTCGTAACCTGCGCTTAGCCTCGCAAGCAGTGAGGGATCACTTCGATCGCGCTACGGGCAGCCGTGCGCAGGATCGGTCGGAGTCGGTTCCGCGTGTCACCCCCGGTCCCCGGCAGTTCCCTCACCGCCGCATCGACACAGCGCGCAGGGACGGGGATTGGGGCCGGCATGAGGATCGCGATGGGCACCGGATCGGTCGCGTCGCTGCTGCTGACCGGCGTACTCTGCCTCGTCCTGGCGCTCACCTGGCTGATGATCCGCCGCCTGCAGGCCGCCCAGCGCCGCGCCGTAGGGGAGGCCGAGCGCGCCCGCGGCTGGGCCGAGACCCAGGCCGCCCAGCTCCGCGCCGAACTCGACCGCCGCGAGGAGCGGCTGACCGAGGAACTGCGCCGGCTGCGCGCCCAGGAGGACGAACTCGACCGCCGCGCCGCCGAACTGGAGCGCTCCCGCACCGGCCTCGCCGAACTGGAGGCGGACCGCCGCCTCGCCCTGGAGGCGGCCGCCGGGCTGACCGCCGCCCGCGCCCGGGAGGAACTCGTCCGCACCGTCGAGGGCGAGGCCCGCCGCGAGGCCGCCGTGACCGTCCGGGAGATCGAGCGCCGGGCGAAGACCGAGGGCGACCAGCGGGCCCGGGAGATCATCGCCGGCTCGATCCAGCGGCTGGCGGCCGAACACACCGCCGAGACCGTGGTCGCCTCCTTCAAGCTGCCCAACGAGGACATGAAGGGACGGGTGATCGGCCGCGAGGGCCGCAACATCCGCGCCTTCGAGGCGGTCACCGGCGTCAACCTGATCGTCGACGACACCCCCGAGCTCGTCCAGCTCTCCTGCTTCGACCCGGTGCGCCGGGAGGCCGCCCGGCTCACCCTGGAGGCGCTCACCGCGGACGGCCGGATCAACCCGCTGCGGATCGAGGAGGTCCACGAGCGCAGCCGCGCCGAGGTCGAGCGCCTCTGCGTCCGCGCCGGCGAGGACGCCCTGCTCGCGGTGCAGCTCGACGGCATGGAGCCCGAGCTCGTCCGGACCCTCGGCACCCTGCGCTACCGCACCTCGTACGGGCAGAACGTGCTCGGGCACCTGGTGGAGTCGGCGCACATCGCCGGCATGATGGCGGCCGAACTCGGCGTCGACCGGGAGCTGGTGAAGCGTTCGGCGCTGCTGCACGACATCGGCAAGGCGCTCAGCCACGAGCTGCCCGGCAGCCATGCCGCGATCGGGGCCGAGTTCGCCCGCCGGCACGGCGAGTCCGCGGAGGTGGTGCACGCCATCGAGGCGCACCACGGGGAGGTCGAGCCGAAGACCGTGGAGGCGGTGCTCACCCAGGCCGCCGACGCCTGCTCCGGCGGCCGCCCGGGCGCCCGCCGGGAGTCGCTGGAGGCGTACGTCCGGCGGCTGGAGCGGCTGGAGGAGATCGCCCGCTCGCACGACGGCGTGTCCAAGGTCTTCGCGATGCAGGCCGGGCGGGAGGTGCGGGTGATGGTCCAGCCGGAGAAGGTGGACGACCTGCAGGCCCAGACGATCGCCCGGGAGGTCGCCCGCCAGGTGCGCGAGGAACTGACCTACCCGGGCCAGATACGGATCACCGTGGTGCGGGAGAGCCGGGCGACCGAGTTCGCCCGCTGAGCCGGGCCGCCGCGGTGGTGTGACGGCCGGTCGGCGGTCCGGTGGGCGCCGGTCAGCGCCGTGCGGCGCTGTCCCGGGCGGCGTCCTCCCGCGGTGCCTGCACGTCATGGCCGGCCGGCCCGCCCGGCCGGTGGACGGCCGCCTCCTGCGCCGTGCCCGAGCGCTCCGCACCGGCCCGCCCCGCGTCCTTGGCCGTGCCCGCGGTGAGCGGGGCCGGCCCGCCGCGGGCGGCGTCGGCGAGGCTGTGCAGCTCGTCGGCGCGGCAGCCCTGGGTGGTGCCGACCAGGTGCCCGTCCGGACGCACCAGCAGCACGGTGTGCGGCTCCGCCCCCGGGTACTCCTCGGTGACCAGCACCTCGGCGGGGACGGGCAGGGCGGCGGCGACCTCGGTGAGCCGGGGCATCAGGCCGGCGCCCAGCCAGTGCCGGGAGGACCAGACGGCGGTGCCGGGGGCGACCAGCACCAGCAGGAAGCCCAGGCCGAGCCGGGCGCGCAGCCGGTCGGGGGTGCCCTCGGTGGTGACCACCGGCAGGTCGGGGACCTGGACGCCGGGGGCGGTTGCGGGCAGCAGCTCGGTGAGCGTGGTGCCGCGGCCCGGTCCGCGCGGGACGGGCACCCGGCCGGCCTCCCCGGCCGGGGCGGTCGGGTAGGCGGGGGCGCCGCCGAAGCGTCCGGTGCCGAGCTGGCCGTCGGCGAGCAGCGGGGCGTGCTTGCGGAAGGAGCCGGTGAACAGCGAGCGCCGGGTCTGCTGCCAGCCGCGCAGCGGGCGCAGCAGCGGCATGGTCTGGTCGACGGCGCGCAGCCGGGCGCCGACGGCGCCGCGGCGTTCGGCCTCGTAGCCGTCCAGCACGGCTTCGCCGTTCTGCGGGCCGCCGGCCTGGCGGTGCCAGGCGAGGGCGAGTCGCCAGGCGAGGTTGTCGGCGTCGCGCAGGCCGTCGACGAGGTTCTGCATGCCGAGGGCGCCGTGCAGGTGGGCGGCGTCGCCGGCGAGGAAGCAGCGGCCGGAGCGGAAGCGGGCGGCGAGCCGCTGCTGGGCGGTGTGGTCGGCGGCGGCGAGCAGTTCGTACGTGGGGAGTTCGCCGCACCAGCCGGCGAGGGCGGACTTGACCCGGGTGAGCAGGGTGTCGCCGGTGACGATGCCGGGCCAGGTGGCGTGCGGGTCGACCGGCTCGGTGGGGGCGGGGCGGCCGGGGGGCAGCCGCCAGTCGAGGCGCCAGAGGCCGTCGGGGAGCGGGCGGGCGGAGGCCTCGCGGTCGCCGCGCCACGGGGGTTCGCGGTGCAGCCGGGCCTCGCCGGGGAAGGGCAGGTCGACCCGGACGGTGGCGACCGCGTGGCGGTCGACGGCCGGGCGCCCGGGGAAACGGATCTTCAGCAGTTTGCGGACGGTGGAGCGGGCGCCGTCGCAGCCGACCAGGTGGCTGCCGCGCCACCAGGTGGCGGCGCCGTCCCGGGTGCCGGTGGTGCGGACGCCGACGCCGTCCCGGTCCTGTTCGAGCTCGACGACGCGGGTGAGCGGGACGAGCTGGATCAGCGGGGTCGCGGTGACGGCGTCGCGCAGGCCGCGCTGCAGCCGGTGCTGCGCGAGGTGCAGCACCGGCTCCTCGCCGAGCGGGATGCGCAGGACCTCGGCGCGGCGGCGCCATACGGTGAAGGCGTCCCAGCGGGCCGCGTCGGAGGCGGCCCTGCTGTAGCCGAGCCGTTCGAGCAGGGCGGTGGTGTCGGCGCCGAGGACGACCGTCCGGGGGCTCTCCGGGCACAGGCCCGCACCCTCGTCGAGGACGATGCTGGGCACCTCGTGCCGGGCCAGTGCCAGGGCTGTGGACAGCCCCACCGGCCCGGCCCCGACCACGATCACCGGATCCACGAGGGGACCTCCGGGCGTGCGGGATCAGCATGTGCCGCGCGGGTGGTCCCTGGTGGTGTCACGAACAGCAATGCAACAGATCACCGGGGTTGCCGTCAAGCAGCAGCAGGTGTGCGCCGGTTCGCGCCGCGGCGGCCACGCGCCTCGAGCCACTTCGCGAGGGCGGTGAGCGCCAGGCACAGGCCGATGTAGAGCGTGCCTATCACGATGATCATCGGGATGTACGGGTACCCGGGCGAGTTGCTGGCGATCAGCTTGCCGGCGTAGAGCAGCTCGGGGTAGGTGATGATGAAGCCGAGCGAGGTGTCCTTGAGGGTCACCACCAGCTGGCCGATGATGGCCGGGAGCATGGCCTTGACGGCCTGCGGCAGCAGGACCAGCCGCATCGTCTGGTTCTTGCGCAGACCCAGCGCGTACGCGGCCTCGCCCTGACCGCGCGGCACCGCGAGGATGCCGGTGCGGATGATCTCGGCCTGGACGGCTCCGTTGTAGAGGGTGAGTCCGAGGACGAGGGCCGCCATCGGCTCCGAGGCGAAGACCCCGCGGTACAGCGCGAAGATCATGATGAGCAGCGGCATGGCCCGGAAGAACTGCACCACGACGGTGCACACGGTGCGCACCGGCTTGTGATCGGAGAGCCGGCCGACGGCCAGCAGCCCGCCCAGCACGATCGAGAGCACGCCGGCCAGGGCGAAGGCCTTGAGGGTGGCCAGCATGCCGTTGAGGATGCGCTCCTGGACGGTCGCGTACAGGAACGGGTCCCACAGCTCGGCGTCGAACTGTCCGGCGTCGGCGAGCTTGGCGTACGAGTACCAGAGCAGCCCGGCGATGCCGAGCAGCGAGGCGATGCCGAACAGCCGGTAGCGCAGGCGGGCCTTGGGGCCGGGGGTGTCGTAGAGGACGGACGCGGTGGCGGTGCGGGTGCTCATCGGACCACCGCCAGGCGGGTCTCCAGGAGACGGAACACTCCGCCGATGGTGAAGCTGAGCAGCAGGTACGCCAGTGCCACCCAGAAGAAGATCCCGAAGATGGCGTACCCCTTGTCGGTGAGTGTCGCCTGCAGGTTGTAGAGCTCGGCGTTGTTGAACGCGCCGGCGATCGCCGAGTTCCTGGGCAGGGCGATGAAGACACTGCTCATGGGCGGCAGCACGGTCCGGGCCGCCTGCGGGAGCACGATGCTGCCGAGCGTCTGGCCGAAGGTCATGCCCAGGCTGCGGGCCGCCTCGGCCTGGCCGAACGGCACGGTGTTGATGCCCGAGCGCAGCACCTCGCAGACGAACGCGCCGGTGTACGAGCTCAGCGCGATCACCGCGAAGGTGAAGGCGTCGAAGTGCGCGTCCAGCCGCGGCAGCGCGAAGAACGCCACGAAGAACAGCAGGGTCAGCGGGGTGTTCCGGAAGGTGTTCACCCATACGGTGCCGAACACCCGCAGCGCCGGGACCGGGGAGACCCGGAAGGCCGCCAGCACGGTGCCGAGCAGCAGCGCGAACAGTGCGCTCACCGCGCTCAGCTCGATCGTCTGCAGAAAACCGTCGCGGAAGAGTGCGAAATTGTCGTCCTCGAACAGTATGCCCACGCCGGCGGCCCTCCTCTCAGTGTCGGTTCAGTCGGTCAGCGCCCGACTCAGTAGCGCTCCAGCGCCGGGACGGCCGGAGCGGCCGCGCCCGACAGGCCGAGGGTCGCGTCGTAGGCCTTCTTCCAGTCGCCGTTGTCCTGGTGGGCCTTCAGCGCGTTGTTGATGGCGTCCCGCAGCACCTTGTCGTCGTGGTTCAGGCCCACGCCGTACTTCTCGGTGGAGAAGGTCTTGCCGACCACCTTGAGCTTGCCGGCGTTCTTGGCGCCGAAGCCCTTGAGGATCGCGTCGTCGGTGGTGACCGCGTCGACCTCGCCGGTCAGCACCTTCTCCACGCACTGGGCGTAGGTGTCGTACTGGACGACCTTCTTGCCCTCGCCGACGTACTTCTCGATCTGCTTCACCGAGGTGGAGCCGGTGACCGAGCAGACGTTCTTGCCCTTGACCGACTCCGGGCCGGTGATGTCGGTGTTGTCCTTCTTCACCAGCAGGTCCTGGCCGGCGATGTAGTACGGGCCGGCGAAGGAGACGTCGGCCTTGCGCTTGTCGTTGATGCTGTAGGTGCCGACGTAGTAGTCGAGGCCGCCGCCCTTGATCTCCGTCTCGCGGTTGGCCGACACGACGGTCTTCCAGGTGATCTGGTCGGGCGAGAAGCCGAGGTCGGCGGCGATCATCTTGGCGATCTCGATGTCGAAGCCGTTGCGGGTGTTGGTGGTCAGGTCCTCGAAGCCGAGGAACGGCTGGTCCGCCTTGGCGCCGATGGTGAGCTTGCCCTTGGCCTTGGCAGCCTTCCAGACCGGCGAACCCTCCAGGTTCGCGGACTTGTTGACGGCGTAGGTGGGCAGCGTCGGGGCGGCGGCGTCGGAGCCGGCGGCCGGCGAGCCCTCCTTGCCGCAGGCGGCGACGGCGGTCAGCGCGAGCACCGACAGGGCGGCGGCGATGGTGCGACGAGTCCTCATGAGGGTTGGCTCTCCTCGGTTGTGGCCACCGGACGACCGGGGCGCTGGGCGGGACCTTCCGTGACTGCGGCCGGGCACCCCGTCGGGCCCGGCCGTTACTGATCGGCGCGCTGGGGCGCCGGTCTGCTCAGTGGCTGAGGATTTTGGACAGGAAGTCCTTGGCTCGGTCCGTCCGCGGGGCGGTGAAGAACGCGTCGGGGTTGTTCTCCTCGACGATCCGGCCGTCCGCCATGAACAGCACCCGGTTGGCCGCGGAGCGGGCGAAGCCCATCTCGTGCGTGACCACGACCATCGTCATGCCGTCGGCGGCCAGTTGGCGCATGACCTCCAGCACCTCGGTGACCATCTCCGGGTCGAGCGCGGAGGTGGGCTCGTCGAAGAGCATCACCTTCGGCTTCATCGCCAGCGCGCGGGCGATCGCCACGCGCTGCTGCTGGCCGCCGGAGAGCTGCGCCGGGTACTTGTCGGCCTGCGCGCCGACACCGACCCGCTCCAGCAGGGTGCGGGCGGTGGCCTCGGCCTCCGCACGCGGCACCTTGCGCACCTTCACCTGGGCGAGGACGACGTTCTCCAGCACCGTCTTGTGCGCGAACAGGTTGAAGCTCTGGAACACCATGCCCACCTCGGCGCGCAGCCGGGCCAGCTCCTTGCCCTCGGCGGGCAGCGGCTGGCCGTCGAGGGTGATGGTGCCCGAGTCGATCGTCTCCAGTCGGTTGATCGTCCGGCAGAGCGTCGACTTGCCCGAGCCGGACGGGCCGATCAGCACCACGACCTCGCCCTGGCGGATGCTCAGATCGATGTCCTGGAGCACGTGGAGCGCGCCGTAGTGCTTGTTGACCTTGTCCAGCACCACCAGCGGAGCCTGGCCGGCCACGGCATCGGTGACGGCTTTCTCGGTCATCGCGCGCGCTCCTCGTCTCTGACCCAGGGCGAACTCCCTTGGGACGCAGTGCTGGTGATGCAAGTTGGTGCCGGGGGCCGGAGCCGGCGGAGCCCGCAGCCCCCGGTGGGCAGACCATAGGAGCCCCGACGATGCCATGTCAGTCGATCTGAGCGGAACTTGAGGATCACGATCCGGCCACGCATTCCGCCGGTGCCCTGCTCGGAGCCGTGCCGGGGCCCTGTTCCCCGTGCCGCTGCCGGTCCGGCGGCCCCTCCCGCCACCGGCCGGGGCCGGCGGCCCGCGTGCCGTGCACCCGGGATCGCGGCAGCTCCGGGACGGTTCCGCGGGAGCCCCCGGCAGCTCGGGCACTGCCCCCCGGAAGGGGGTGCGGAGGTCCTGCCGCGAGCTCGCGGCGCGTCCGCGGCGGACGGCCGTCCGGGCCCGTTTGGGCCGGTGGTACCGCGGCCCCTGCGGCGAACGGCACAATACTCCGAACCGCGCGGCCGTACCGGTGCGGCCGGGAGCCCGGCACACTGGCCGGACAGGCCCGTGCGGCAACGGGAGAAAAAAAGGAGGTACCGGATGCGACTGCTGCTCGTCGAGGACGACGACCGCGTCGCCGCCGCGCTCACCGCTGTCCTGGGCCGGCACGGCTTCCAGGTCAAGCACGCGCGCAGCGGGCACGAGGCGCTGGACGCCCTCGTTCCCGACGGCAACGATCCGTTCCGGGTGGTGCTGCTCGACCTCGGGCTGCCCGACCGGGACGGCTTCGAGGTGTGCAGCCGGATCAGGGCGGGCAGCGGCGTACCGGTGATCATGGTCACCGCCCGCGCCGACATCCGCTCCCGCATCCACGGCCTCAACCTCGGCGCGGACGACTACATCACCAAGCCGTACGACATGGGCGAACTGCTCGCCCGCATCCACGCCGTCGCCCGCCGCGGCCTGCCCGCGACCCCCGCCGGCACGGCCGAGCCGGCCGGCGGCCCGCTGGAGTCCCGCGGGATCGTCATCGACCGCGAACGCCGCCGGGTCAGCGTGCACGGCCGCGACGTCCCGCTCACCCGCAAGGAGTTCGACCTGCTCGCCCTCCTCGCGCAGAGCCCCGGCGTCGTCTACCGCCGCGAGCAGATCTTCAGCGAGGTCTGGCGCAGCGGCTGGGAGGGCAACGGCCGCACCCTGGAGGTGCACATCGGCTCGCTGCGCACCAAGCTCGGCCTGCCCGGCCTGGTCGAGGCCGTCCGCGGCGTCGGCTACCGGCTCATCCCGGAACAGCCCGCCGACGCCCCCGACACCGCCCCGCAGCCCGGTGCCGCGGACGGCACCGCGGAGCGCTGACCCTCCGTGCGCAACCGCCTGCTCGGCATCCTGCTCTCCCTGATGGCCTGCGTCCTCGCCGCCCTCGGGCTGCCGCTGGCCGCCGCCGTCGCCGCGGCCGAGCAGAGCCGGGTGGTGGTCGACCGGATCGACGACGCCGCACGCTTCGCCCAGGACCTGCCCACCCAGGGCAGGGCCGGGTCCGACACCGCCGTCAAGGGCGGCACCGTGCCCGCCGCCGGCGACACCACCCGGCTGCACATGCTGGCCCTGGAGGCCGCCCGCTACCACGGCCTGTACGGCGTGCGGATCGGCATCTTCCAGCGGGACGGCAGCGCGATCGCGGTCGCCCCCGACAGCTGGACCGCACCCGGCGGCGGGCCCGGCGGGCAGGCCTTCCAGGAGGCCCTGGACGGGCGCCGCAGCCACAACCCGCCGCAGGTCTGGCCGTGGACCCCGGACCGCACCGTCACCGTCGCGCTGCCCGTGGTCCGCGACGGCGACGTCGTCGCCGTGGTGATCACCGAGTCGCCCACCGGGCCGATGCGCGCCCGGGTGCTGCACCGCTGGCTGTGGATCGGCGCCGGCGAGGCACTCGCCATGATCATCGCCGTGCTGCTGGCCTTCCGGCTGACCGGCTGGGTGCTCCGCCCCGTCCGCACCCTGGACCGGGCCACCCACGACATCGCCACCGGCCGCCTCAACGCCCGGGTCGCCGCCAGCGGAGGCCCGCCCGAGCTGCGCCGTCTCGCCCGCTCCTTCAACGACATGGCCGACCACGTGGTGCTCGCCATCGACCAGCAGCGGGCCTTCGTCGCGGACGCCTCGCACCAGCTCCGCAACCCGCTGGCGGCACTGCTGCTGCGGGTCGAGCTGCTCGGCCTGGAGCTGCCCGAGCGGCACCAGGAGGAGGTCGGCGCCGTCCGCGAGGAGGGCACCCGGCTGGCCCGCGTCCTGGACGACCTGCTGGGCCTGGCCACCGCCGAGCACGCCCGCCCGGAACCCGAACCGGTGGACCTCACCGCCCTGGTGCTCGCCCGGGTCGACGCCTGGCGGCCGGTCGCCGACCAGCGCGGCGTCGACCTGGTCTGGGACGGGCCCCCGATCGCCTACGGCATGGCCGACCCGATCGGCTTCGGCAGCGCCCTGGACGCGGTGCTCGACAACGCGCTGAAGTTCACGCCCGCGGGCCGCCGCGTCGCGGTCGACACGGTGCTGCGCAAGCGCGAGGTCAGCGTCGCGGTGACCGACTCCGGGCCGGGCCTCACCGAGGAGGAGCTGGGCCGGATCGGCGACCGCTTCTGGCGCAGCCCCCGCCACCAGAACGTGGACGGCTCCGGCCTCGGCCTCTCCATCGCCCGCACCCTGCTGCTCGCCGGCGGCGGCTCGCTGGACTTCGCGCAGGCCGACCCGAGCGGCCTCACCGTCGTCCTCACCGTCCCCCGCCAGCGGAACTGAGTCACGGCCGGCGCCAGGGGCACCGGGGCAGCCACTCGGGCGCCCCCACGCGCCCCTCGGCGGCTGCCCCGGTGCGGACGGCCGTCAGGGCTTGATCGAGGTGTAGTACCGGCGGGCGCCCTCGTGGAGGGGCAGGGGGTCGGTGTAGACGGCGGTGCGGAGGTCCACCAGCTGGGCCGCGTGCACCACGGAGCCGATGGTGTCGCGGCTGTCGATCACCGCGGCGGTCACGCCCTGCACCAGTCCGGGATCGACGTCGTCCCGGGTGATCAGCAGGTTCGGCACGGCCACCGTCGGCACGGCGGTGCCGGCCGGCTCGGCCTTGGGGTAGGCCTCCTTGGGGATGGTCGCGACCCGGTAGGCGTCCGTGCCGCCGCCCTCCTGCTGGTGCAGCCCCTCGGCGAGGTCGGCCAACGGCACGATGCGGATGCGGAACCGCTCCGACAGGTCGGTCAGTGCGTTGGTCGGCAGGCCGCCGGACCAGAAGAACGCGTCGATCCGCCCGTCCCGCAGCTGGTCGGCCGCGTCGCCGACGCCCAGCAGCGCCGGCCGGACGTCCTTGTCGATGTCCAGGCCGGACGCGGCCAGCAACTTGCGGGTGACCAGGTTGACGCCGGACTTCTCCTGGCCCACCCCGACCCGCAGGCCCTTCAGGTCGGCCGTCCGCCGCACCGGCGAGTCGGCCGGCACCACCAGCTGCAGGTAGTCGTCGTAGAGCCGGGCGATCGCCCGCAGCCGCCACTTGGACGGGCTGTTGAAGCCCGCCACCGCGTCGGCGGTCGCGATCGCGAAGTCGTCCTGCCCGGCGGCCACCCGTTCGAGGTTGTCCACCGAGCCCTGCGAGTTGTCCAGGCGCATCTGCACCCCGGGCATCGCCGTGGACACGTAGCCGCGCAGCAGCTGCCCGTAACGGTCGTAGACGCCGCGCTGGACGCCGGTCGAGAAGCCGATCTCGCCCTTCGGGTAGGCGGGCGCGGCGGACGAGGACAGCCACCAGCCGGTCAGGCCGCCCGCCAGGAGCAGCAGCACGAGGCCGAGCGGAACCGGCCGCCGGCGGGCTGCCCGGCGCACGGCGGCGCCGAAGCGGGCGGGTATCGAGGACTGGGCCATGCAAGGGATAGTGCCAGGCCCGGCGGCCCGGCGGGAGGCCCGTCCCACTGCCCGTACCCTTGCTGTCGTGGGTATGGAGGAGAGCTTGCGAACTTACAAGGTCGTCACGTACGGCTGCCAGATGAACGTCCACGACTCCGAGCGGCTGTCCGGCCTGCTGGAGGACGCCGGCTACACCAAGGCCGCCCAGGACGGCGACCCCGACCTGGTGGTCTTCAACACCTGCGCCGTGCGCGAGAACGCCGACAACAAGCTGTACGGCAACCTGGGCCGCCTGGCGCCCGTGAAGCAGCAGCACAAGGGCATGCAGATCGCCGTCGGCGGCTGCCTCGCCCAGAAGGACCGCGACACCATCGTCCGCAAGGCGCCCTGGGTCGACGTCGTCTTCGGCACCCACAACATCGGCCACCTGCCCGCCCTGCTGGAGCGCGCCCGGGTCGAGCAGCAGGCCCAGGTCGAGATCCTCGAGTCGCTGGAGACCTTCCCCTCCACCCTGCCCACCCGCCGCGAGTCCGCGTACGCCGCCTGGGTCGCCATCTCGGTGGGCTGCAACAACACCTGCACCTTCTGCATCGTCCCCGCGCTGCGCGGCAAGGAGGAGGACCGCCGGCCCGGCGACATCCTCGCCGAGGTCGAGGCGCTGGTCGCCGAGGGCGTCGTCGAGGTCACCCTGCTCGGCCAGAACGTCAACTCCTACGGCTCCGACCTGGGCGACCGCGAGGCCTTCTCCAAGCTGCTGCGCGCCTGCGGCGAGATCGAGGGCCTGGAGCGGGTCCGCTTCACCTCGCCGCACCCGCGGGACTTCACCGACGACGTCATCGCCGCCATGGCCGGGACGCCGAACGTGATGCACCAGCTTCACATGCCGCTGCAGTCCGGTTCCGACCCGGTGCTCAAGGCGATGCGGCGCTCGTACCGGCAGGAGCGCTACCTCGACATCATCCGCAAGGTCCGCGCGGCCATGCCGGACGCGGCGATCTCCACCGACATCATCGTCGGCTTCCCCGGCGAGACCGAGGAGGACTTCGAGCAGACCCTGCACGTCGTCCGCGAGGCCCGCTTCACCAACGCCTTCACCTTCCAGTACTCCAAGCGGCCCGGCACCCCCGCCGCCGAGATGGAGGACCAGGTGCCGAAGGCCGTCGTCCAGGCCCGCTACGACCGGCTGATCGCCCTCCAGGAGGAGATCTCCTGGGAGGAGAACAAGAAGCAGGTCGGCCGGAAGCTGGAGATCCTCGTCGCCGAGGGCGAGGGCAAGAAGGACGACCGGACGGACCGGCTCTCCGGCCGCGCCCCCGACAACCGGCTGGTGCACTTCACCCGGCCGTCCGAGCCCGTGCGGCCCGGCGACATGGTCACCGTGGAGATCACCTACGCGGCCCCGCACCACCTCCTCGCGGAGGGCACCCCGATCGCCGTCCGGCGCACCCGGGCCGGCGACGCCTGGGAGAAGCGGCAGGCCGCCCCGGCCAAGCCCGCAGGCGTGATGCTCGGCATCCCCACCGTCGGCGCCCCGGCGCCGGCGGCCGCACCGGGCTGCGGCTGCGACTGAGCACCCGCGGAGAAGGACCACTGGGGCGCGGGGCACTGCGCGGACGGAAGGCTGCGGCCTGCACCTTCCGCTCTCGCGCAGTGCCCCGCGCCCTGCCTCTTGTGAGGGGCGCCCGCCTTCCGGGCTGCGCGGTTCCCCACGCCCCTGATCCGGCCGCCCCCGACTTGTGAGGGCTGCCCACCCCTGGGCTGCGCAGTTCCCAACGCCCCGGTGGTTCACCGCGGGCGTTCGGCGGAGCCGGTGCGATTAGAGTGATCGCCATGCTGGTTGCCGCCGCCGTGTGCCCTTGTCCGCCGTTGATCGTTCCGGAGGTGGCGGCGGGTGCCGCGCCCGAGCTGGACGGGCTGCGTGCGGCCTGTGCGGAGGCGGTGGGCGGGCTGCTGGAGTCCGGGGCGGAGCTGATCGTCGCGGTCGGGACGGGCCCGAAGGCGGAGGTCTGGACGGAGGGCGGGGCCGGGTCCTTCCGCCGGTACGGGGTGGATCTTGCGGTGAAGCTGCCTGCGGCCGGTGTGTCCGGCCCGGAGCTCGCCCCGTCGCTGACCGTCGGCGCCTGGCTGCTGGCCGAGGCGGGGGCGGCCCTGCCGACCCATGCCTGTGCCGTGCGTGCGGACACCGCCCCGGAGCGGCTGGCCGGTCTGGGCCGGGGCCTGGCCGACCTCGCCGACCGGGTCGGCCTGCTGGTGCTGGGCGGTGGCAGTGCGTGCCGCTCGGTCAAGGCGCCGGGCTACTGGGACGAGCGTTCCGAGGCGTACGACGCGGCGGCGGCCGCCGCCCTGGGGACAGCCGACACCGCGGCACTGGCCGCCCTCGACCCGCAGCTCTCGGCGGAGCTGCAGGCCGACGGCCGGGCGCCCTGGCAGGTGCTGGCGGGTGCCGCGGAGGGGGCCGGCCTGGGCGGGCGGCTGCTGTTCGACGAGGCGCCGTACGGGGTGGGCTACCTGGTCGCGTCCTGGCGCTGAGCCGGGGAACGCCCCGCCGGCGGGGGTGTCACGAGGTCTTGCCGGGGCCCGGCTTGGTGGCGAAGTCGTTGATCATGTGCTTGGCCTTGGCCGTGCCGTGCTCGATCTTGGCGTGGTACTTGTGCTTGGTCGCCTTGTCGACGGCCTCGCCGGTCTTGTCGACGGCGTTGTCGATCGTGTCCTCGTGCCGGCCGGTGAGTTCGCTCGCCTTGACCTTGAGCTCGCCGGCCTTCTCCTTGAGGCTGTCCTTCAGTCCCATGGCTGGTCTCCTCGTCCGGTGGGGAGGGCCGGACCCGGCAGGCCGGCG
Organism: Kitasatospora sp. NPDC051914; assembly: GCF_040680995.1. Classification (NCBI taxonomy): domain Bacteria; kingdom Bacillati; phylum Actinomycetota; class Actinomycetes; order Kitasatosporales; family Streptomycetaceae; genus Kitasatospora; species Kitasatospora sp. NPDC051914. The sequence continues at coordinate 102,191 of NZ_JBFAXX010000013.1, read as the reverse complement.
TCCCCCTTTGGTCCAACGCTCGGATGTGCCCGGTTGTCCTCCTCGACAAACCAGGTGTAATCGGACAAAACGATACGGCGGGCCGACTCCCGCCGCAGGGTTTGCGAGACTGGGCGGGTGAGCAGCTCCAGCCCCACCCCGTCCCGCGTCGTCTCCGTGGTCGGCGCGACCGCCGCCGGCAAGTCGGACCTCGCCGTCGCCCTGGCCCGGGCCCTCGGCGGCGAGGTGATCAACACCGACTCGATGCAGCTCTACCGGGGCATGGACATCGGCACCGCCAAGCTGACGACGGAGGAGCGCGGCGGCATCCCGCACCACCTGCTGGACGTCTGGGACGTCACCGAGGCGGCCAGCGTCGCCGAGTACCAGCGGCTGGCCCGGGCGGAGATCGACCGGCTGCTCGCGGCGGGCCGCACCCCCGTCCTGGTCGGCGGTTCGGGCCTGTACGTCCGGGCGGCCGTGGACGAGATGGAGTTCCCCGGCACCGATCCGTCGGTACGCGCCCGACTCGAGGCCGAGTTGGCCGAAATCGGCTCCGGCGGGCTGCACCGGAGGCTGGCCGGGCTGGACCCGGCGGCGGCCGCGGCGATCCTGCCGAGCAACGGCCGGCGGATCGTGCGCGCCCTGGAGGTCATCGAGATCACCGGGCAGCCGTTCACCGCGAACCTGCCCGGTCACACCGCGGTGTACGACACCGTGCAGATCGGCGTCCGGGTGCCGCGCCCCGAGCTGGACGAGCGGATCGAGCTGCGGGTGGACCGCATGTGGGATGCCGGACTCCTGGACGAGGTACGGGAATTGGAGAAGGTCGGGCTGCGCGACGGGAAGACCGCCTCGCGCGCGCTCGGCTACCAGCAGGTGCTCGCGCACTTCTCCGGCGAGTGCACCGAGGCCGAGGCCCGGGAGGAGACCGTCCGTGCCACCCGGCGGTTCGCCCGCCGCCAGGAGTCCTGGTTCCGCCGGGACGACCGCATCCACTGGCTGGACCGGCCGGCCGGCGCCGACCCGGTGGAGCTGCTCGCCCGCTCGCTCGAACTGATCGCCCCCTGACAACCCGGCCGGAGCCCGCAGGGGCGTGATCCGGCCATGTCGTTCGTGCAGCTGCCCACGCAGCGGAAGGTGCAGGACGAACCGGCGGTTACAGGGGGATCACGTCATGGCCACGGATCACCCGAGGACCCTCGGGACGCCCTGTCGGCGACCTTGGACATGCCATCATCGTCAGTACCAGGGGTCGGTCCGCGCGGACCGGCCCGACCGTTCACGAGTCCGTGAACTCGTGTCGATCCGTCAGGGGAGGCCGCGTGTCGACGGGTACCGGCCCCGAAACCGAGGAGCTGTCGCACAGCACCGATCGTGTGCTGCCCGAGCTCGTCGTCCCCACCTCGTACGCGATCGCCCTGCCCGCCATCGAGGACCTCGCCGCCCCCGGCGTGGTGCACGAGCGGGAGATCCGCCCGCGCCGCAGGCTGCGCTGGTGGCAGCTGCTGCCGATCGTCCTGATGGCCACGGTCGGCTCCCTGATGTTCGCCTTCCCGCTGGCCTTCTCCGGCGACGCGGCCTCCTCGATGATCGGCATGCTCGGCCTGCTGCTGACCGCCGCCTCCGGCGGCTGGGGCGCGATGGCCGCCCGGCGCGCCGGGTACAAGTGGCCGGGTCTGCCGCGGCGCGGCAGCGGCCGGCGGGCGAGCCGGCGGGCGATCGCGATGTACACGCTGATGGCGGGCGCGGCGATGGCGCTGGCCCTCTGGCGGGTCGTCCACCTGCGCGGCTGATCAGTACCATCGGCTGTGTGAGCGCACCCACCACTCCCGGCCTCGCCTTCCTCAAGGGCCACGGCACCCAGAACGACTTCGTGATCGTCCCCGACCCGGACGGTCTGCTCGACATCGGCCCGGCCGCGGTCGCGAGGATCTGCGACCGGCGCGCGGGCGTCGGCGGGGACGGGCTGCTGCGGGTGGTGCGCTCCGCCGCCGACCCGGCCGCCGCGCACCTGGCCGACGAGGCCGAATGGTTCATGGACTACCGCAACTCCGACGGTTCGATCGCCGAGATGTGCGGCAACGGCGTCCGGGTGTTCGCCCGCTACCTGGTGCGGGCCGGCCTCGCGAAGCCCGGCCCGATCGCCGTCGCCACCCGGGCCGGCGTCCGCCGGGTGCGGGTGGCCGAGGACGCACCGGACGGCACCCCCGGCGACGTCACCGTGGACATGGGCCGCGCCCTGCTGCCCGGCCCGGACGGCATCGAGGTCACGGTGGGGGAGCGCACCTGGCCCGCCCTCAACGTCAACATGGGCAACCCGCACGCCGTTGCCTTCGTCGCGGACCTGGACGAGGCCGGCGACCTGTTCACCGCCCCGGGCACCAGCCCGGAGGGCGCGTACCCCGAGGGCGTCAACGTCGAGTTCGTCGTCGACCGCGGCCCCCGGCACGTGGCGATGCGGGTGTACGAGCGCGGCTCCGGCGAGACCCGCTCCTGCGGCACCGGCGCCTGCGCGGTGGCCGTCGCCGCCGCCCGCCGCGACGGGCTGGACCCGGCCGCCACCGGCGAGGCCGTCCGCTACACCGTGGACGTGCCCGGCGGCCGGCTGGTGATCGAGGAGTTCCCGGACGGCCGGGTGGAGAAGACCGGCCCCGCCGAGATCGTCGCCACCGGGACCCTCGACCCCGCCTGGCTGGCCGCCCTCCCGGCCTGATCCGACGGTCCGTCGGGCGCCGGCCGGCCGTACCCGTCGGTCCGTCATGTCCCGGGCGTACCGCCCGCTTTCCCGTTTCCGTGACCGGTGAATCCGCCCGTTCGGGTGATCCTGGTCACGGACCGGCAGCAATGCGTCGCGGATCGTGCTGAGCTCGGTAGCATGGACCACCGGGTCGGAAGCCCGCTCCGGTGATCACTGCCGGAGGTGCGGATGGCCATCGAAGCAGGACCGATCGAGACCGCTCAGCCCGGCGCCGCCCCGCGGCGTCCGCTCGGCAGGCTGAGCCGCAACGCCCTCACCAGGGCGGGCCGCGCCGCGGTGCTGGCCGCCGGCCGCGCCCCCGTGCCCGATGCCATCGAGCCGATCGTCCAGGCGCACCGCCGCCACCATCCGCAAGCCGATCTGCCCCTCCTCGCGCGCGCCTACCGGCTCGCCGAGGAGGGCCATCGCGGCCAGACCCGCAAGAGCGGCGAGCCGTACATCACGCACCCGCTGGCCGTCACCATGATCCTCGCCCAACTCGGTGCCGGCACGACCACGTTGGTGGCCTCGCTGCTCCACGACACGGTCGAGGACACCGATGTGACGCTCGATCAGGTCGCCGCCGACTTCGGGCCCGAGGTGGCGTACCTCGTCGACGGCGTCACCAAGTTGGAGAAGGTCGACTTCGGCGCGGCCGCCGAGGCCGAGACCTTCCGCAAGATGCTGGTCGCCACCGGCGACGACGTCCGGGTGATGGTCATCAAGCTCGCCGACCGGCTGCACAACATGCGCACCATCCGGCACATGAAGCCCGCCAGCCGCATCCGCATCGCCAAGGTCACCCGGGACGTCCTCATCCCGCTCGCCGAGCGCCTCGGCATCCAGGTGCTCAAGGCCGAGCTGGAGGACATCGTCTTCGCCACCCTCCACCCGGAGGAGTACGCCCGGACCCGTGCCGTGGTGGCCGCCCACGAGGCCCGGCCGGAGGAGCTGCTGCAGCCCTTCGCCGAGAAACTCGCCCGCCAGCTCGCCGAGACCGGGGTGGCCGCCGAGGTCACCGTCCGGCCGCGGCACTGCGTCTCCGTCCACCGGGTGCTGCTCAAGCGGGCGGCCGCGGCCGGCGCCGACGGGCGCCCGCAGGCGCTCCAGCCCGCCGACTTCGGGCGGCTGCTCGTCGTGGTGGAGGACAACGCCGACTGCTACGCCGTCCTCGGCGAGCTGCACACCTGCTGGACACCGCTGCCCGGCGAGTTCAAGGACTTCGTGGCCGCCCCCAAGTTCAACCTCTACCAGTCGCTGCACACCGCGGTGCAGCTGCCCGGCGGCGAGGTCGCCGAGGTCCTCGTCCGCACCCGGCAGATGCACGCGGTCGCCGAGTTCGGCGTGGTCGCGCTCGGCGACCCGCACCAGCCGGCCGGCGGGCCGGGCGCATCCGGCACGTCCGGCACGTCCGGCACGTCCGGCACGCCCGGCGCCTCCGGCGACGAGCTCGACCGCACCGACCCGGCCCGCCCGGGCTGGCTCAGCCGACTGCTCGCCTGGCAGCAGGAGACCCCGGACCCGGACGCCTTCTGGTCGACGCTGCGCGACACCCTCGCCGACGACGGCGAGATCACCGTGGTCACCGAGGCCGGTGACACCCTCCACCTGCCGTCCGGTGCGACCTGCGTGGACGCCGCCTACCTGCTCGGCGAGGAGACCGGACACCGCTGCGTCGGCGCCCGGGTGAACGGCCGCCTGGTCGCCCTGGCCACCGTGCTGCGCGACGGTGACATGGTGACCGTGCTGACCGATCCGACCGGCGAACCGCCCGGCCCCGCCGCCGGCTGGCTGGACCACGCCCGCACCCCCGCCGCCCGGCTGGCGATCGAGCGCTGGCTGGCCGACCGGCCGCCCGCCGCCCCCGTCGTCGACACCGGCCCCGCCGACGGCAGACCCGTCCCGCAGGCCCCCGACCGGACACCCGCCGGCGGGCGCGGGCGGCCCCCGGTGGCCGCCGTCCTCGGCCGCCCCGGCACCCCCGTCCGCCTCGCCCGCTGCTGTACCCCGGTGCCGCCCGACGCGGTGACGGGCTTCCCGATCCGCGGCGGCGCCGTCGCAATCCACCGCACCGGCTGTCCGGTCGGCGAGCAGATGCGCGAGGACGGCAGAGGCCCCCTCCAGCTGACCTGGATCCCCGGCGCCGCGCCGCCGAACGGCTACCGGGTCACCGTGCAGGCCGAGGCGCTGGACCGCCCCCGGCTGCTCGCCGACCTCACCGCGGCGATCTCCGGCGAGGGCGTCGGCATCTTCTCCGCCGAGGTCGAACCACCCCGCGACCTGCGAGTACGGCACAGCTACACGATCGAACTGCCCGCCGCCGAGACCCTGCCCGCGGTGCTCCGGGCGATGCTGCGAGTACCCGGTGTGTACGACGTCTTCCGTCCCGGCATCCCCCGCGACGACGCCGCCCCCGGCCCCGTCCGCACGGCGGCCGCGCAGGCCGGCGCGGTAAATGGGGGTGACCCGGCCGACGGGGGCGTGCGACCATCGTGGGGAATGCACGGCCGGTCCGCGGCGTTCACCGGAGGCAGTAGCGCCGGTGCCGCCGGCGGTCCGCAGGGGTAGCTCATCCCGCCCGCGTGAGAAGGGGCGGCAGCTGGGCAGACTCCTCGATGCAGCCCGTCTGCGCCGGCCTCCCAGACACGCAAAGGATGAGATGACCTCCACGTTCGACAGCCGCGCCCAGACGCGCGAGTCCGCCCGCCGGCTCGCCGACCTCAGGGCCGGGGCCCTGATGGACGAGGACCTCGCGGCGATCGACGAGGACCTCGACCACTTCGACGGGGAACAGTACGACCGCTCCGAGCGCGCCGCGCTGCGCCGCGTGGCCGGCCTTTCGACCGAGCTCCAGGACGTCACCGAAGTCGAGTACCGCCAGCTCCGCCTGGAGCGCGTGGTGCTCGTCGGCGTGTGGACGGACGGCACGATCGAGGAGGCGGAGAACTCGCTGGCCGAGCTCGCCGCCCTCGCCGAGACGGCCGGCTCCGAGGTGCTGGACGGTGTGATCCAGCGCCGCGACAAGCCCGACGCCGCCACCTACATCGGTTCCGGCAAGGCCCAGGAGCTGCGCGACATCGTCGCCTCCACCGGCGCCGACACCGTCGTCTGCGACGGTGAGCTCACCCCCGGCCAGCTGATCCACCTCGAGGACGTCGTCAAGGTCAAGGTCGTCGACCGGACGGCCCTGATCCTCGACATCTTCGCCCAGCACGCCAAGTCCCGCGAGGGCAAGGCCCAGGTCTCCCTGGCGCAGATGCAGTACATGCTGCCGCGCCTGCGGGGCTGGGGTCAGTCGCTCTCCCGGCAGATGGGTGGCGGTGGCTCCGGCTCCTCGGGCGGCGGCATGGCCACCCGCGGTCCCGGTGAGACGAAGATCGAGACCGACCGGCGCCGGATCCGCGAGAAGATGGCGAAGCTCCGCAAGGAGATCGCCGACATGAAGAAGGGCCGCGACACCAAGCGCCAGGAGCGCCGGCGCCACCAGGTGCCGTCGGTGGCCATCGCGGGCTACACCAACGCCGGCAAGTCCTCGCTGCTCAACCGGCTCACCGGAGCCGGCGTTCTGGTGGAGAACGCCCTGTTCGCCACCCTGGACCCGACCGTCCGGCGCGCCCAGACCCCGAGCGGCCGGGTGTACACCCTGGCCGACACCGTCGGATTCGTCCGGCACCTGCCGCACCACCTGGTCGAGGCGTTCCGCTCGACCATGGAGGAGGTCGCCGAGGCGGACCTCATCCTGCACGTGGTCGACGGCTCGCACCCCGAGCCGGAGACCCAGCTGGCCGCCGTCCGCGAGGTCATCGTCTCGGTCGAGGCACAGGACGTGCCGGAGATCGTGGTGATCAACAAGGCGGACGCCGCCGACCCGGCCGTCCTGCAGCGCCTGCTCCGCCGCGAGCCGCACGCCATCGTGGTGTCGGCCCGCAGCGGCATGGGCATCGAGGAGCTGCTGCAGCTCATCGACGACGAGCTGCCCCGCCCGGCCGTCGAGGTCCAGGCCCTGGTGCCCTACACCCGCGGCGACCTGGTCTCCCGGGTGCACAAGGAGGGCGAGCTGCTCTCCACCGAGCACACCGGCGACGGCACGCTGCTGCGGGCCAAGGTGCCCGCGGAGCTGGCCTCCGAACTGGAGCGCTTCGCCGTGGTCGCGCAGGCCTGACGGCACCGCACGAACGGCGCGGGCCCCGATCCCTCCCGGGATCGGGGCCCGCGCCGTTGCCGTCACTTCTTCAGCGTGCTCATGTAGTCGAACATCGCCTTCGCCTGTCCGCCGAGCGCCGGACCGGCCATCCAGGCCGCCGGGCGCGGACCGATCGAGTTGTTGCTGATCAGGGTCGGCTTGCCGTTCCGCAGCACGAACCAGCCGCCGCCGCTGGAGCCGCCGGTCATGGTGCAGCCGATCACGTACATGGTCGGCCGCTCGGCGTCGAAGGACAGCCGGGCCGGCTTCACCCGGGAGTCGCAGTACTCCAGCTCGCGGCCGTCGAACGGCGCGCCCTGCGGGTAGCCGTACGCGGAGGCCGAGGTGATCTGGGCGCGCGGCGCGTCGAACCACACCGGCACCGAGCTGCCGACGACCTCCTCCAGCGAGCGGCCGTCGGCGGAGTCCTCGTTGTGCACCCGGATGATCCCGAAGTCGTACTGGCTGGCCGGGCCGCCGCGCTCGCCGCCCTCCTCCGCCCACTGCGGGGAGACCACCGCGTAGTCGGCCGTCCAGGCGCCGTACGGCGCGAGCTGCTCGAAGCTCGCCTTCTTGCCGCCCGAGGCCGCGCCGGTGCGGTTGTACGAGGGCACGAACGCCATCTTCTTGAACCAGGTGCCGCCCTTGCCCTCGTGCAGGCAGTGCGCGGCCGTCCACACCAGGTTGGACTTGCCGGGGTGCGCCGGGTCGCTGATCACGGTGCCGGAGCAGACCGCGCTGCTCTCCGCGTCCACCTGCATGAAGATCTTGCCCAGGACGGCCGAGGCGGGGGAGTAGGGGTGCGGCTGCGGCTTGGCGGCGATCTTCGCCGGCGGCTGCGGGTCGTTCTCGGGCGCGGTCTTCTCCGACTGCAGGGTGGCGTCCTGCGCCTCCATGCCCTGCGCCTTCTCCATCCGGGCCTGGTCCCAGAAGCCCTTGAGCTTCTCGGCGGTGAAGCCGTGCGCCTTCGCCCAGTTCGCCCAGTCGTCCTTGGTCCAGTTCTTCAGGTTCTTCAGGGCCTCGCCGAGGTCGAGGCCGGGCTTCGCACCGGTCGGCGCCGCGGTGGCCGCCGGGGCGGCGTCCGCGCCGGAGCCGCCCTCCGGGTCGCAGGCGGTCGCGGTGAGGGTGAGCACGGCTGCGGCCGCGGCGGCCGCGGCGGTCCTGCGGATGGTCGATGGCATGTCTGTCCCCGTCGTTGTGTCGTGTTCGCCGCACCGGCCCGCGGGCCGGGGACGCTCCCGGCCGCGGCGGCCGGCGCGGCTGCGGTTACTTCTGCGAGATGTAGGCGAGCGCCTGCCTGGCGACGCCCTCCAGGTACGGGCCGCTCAGCGTGGTGTGGGCCAGCGTGCCGATCGAGGTGTTGCTGACCAGCGCCAACCTGCCGTCCGGCATGGCGGCGAACCAGCCGCCGCCACTGGCACCGGCCGTCATGGTGCAGCCGATGGTGAGCATCGGCGGGCGGGCGGCGTCGAAGGACAGCCGGGTGGGCCGTCCGCCGTCGCACCTGTCGAGCTCCTGGCCGTTGAACGGCTTCACCGCCGGATAGCCCCAGGCGGAGATCTTCAACTGATCGCGCGGCGCGTCGAACCAGACCGGCACCGCGGTGCCGATCGTCTCCTCCAGGGACTTCGCGGGGTCGTCCGGGTTGTGGACGCGCAGCACCGCGAAGTCGTACTGGTTGGCGGCGTCACCGCTGTGCCCGCCCTCGGCCGGCCACAGCGGTGAGGTGATCACCTTGTCGGCCCACCACTGCCCGAGCGGTGCGACCTCGGCCGGCTTCGCCTTGCGCCCGCCGCTCGCCGCCCCCGAACTGTTGTACGCGGGAACGAAGATGATGTTCTTGAACCAGTCGCCGCCCTTGCCCTGGTGGACGCAGTGCGCCGCCGTCCAGACCAGGTTCGACTTCCCCGGGTGCGCCGGATCGGCCACCACCGTCGCCGAGCACTGGCCGATGCCCCCGCCCGGCGCATTGCTGAACACCTTCCCGGAGGCCGGGTACCGCGTGTACGGGCGCTCCACCGCGACCGCCTGCACCGGCGCCGGGTCCGGCTCGGTGCCGTTGTCACCGGGCGGCGGCGGTGCCGCCGGCGGAGCCGGCTGCTGCGGTGCGGCCTTCTCCATCCGGTCCGGGTCCCACAGGTCCCGCACCACCGGGTTCTGGAACACGTGCTTGGACGCCCAGTTGTCCCAGTCCGAGAACTTCCAGCGCCTCAGCTCGTCCCAGCTCCGCGGCAGCCCCGCCAGCAGGCCCGACGGAAGGTCGGCGGGCAGCCGCAGCCGACCCGCCTGCGCGGACGCGCTCCCGGACGGTTCCGCGCCGCCCCCGCCCTCCGGCGTACAGGCCGCCACCGTCAGCAGCAGTGCCGCGGCGAGTGCCGACAACGGCCCCGCGCGTCTGATCAGTGCCATGGCTACGTCCCCCCTGACGTCGCTGTGTTCGAATCACCGCCGGTGCAGTCTCCCACCACCGGCGGCACGTACGCGCCGTGCCTGGTGCATGCCTGACGAGAGGTCACCGAACCGTGACCCGGGGCCTACCGTCAGCACACACCACCCCCACGAGTGAGTGATTGGCGAGGATTCACCATAACGAGTGAGGTGATCTTGTGGTCGTCCGCCACAGGTAGGTAACCCTTACCTGTCGCCTTCCGGGTGCTGTCCCCCCGCCGCACCCGTTCGACCCCCCGCGCCCTCGTACGGCGCGCCCCAAAGGAGCAGCCTTGAGCACCGCCCTCGCCGGAGCCCCGACCCCCGCCGTGCCGCCCGGACCCGCTGCCCGCCGAACGCCCCCCACCCCCGACGACCCCCTGCTCCACCCCGACCCGGCCACCGCCGCCGAACACGCCGGCACCGAAGCCGTCCTGCGCTGCTGGGCCCGCGAGACCGGCGCCCGCCCCGACCCCGCCGGACGCCTCAACGTCCCCGTCCTCGGCGGAGCCGCCCACCTCACCGCCCCCGTCCGCCACTGGTCGCCCACCGGCCGGCACCGCTTCGGCCCGGTCACCGTCACCACCGGCCCCGGCGGCCCCGCCGCACCGGTCGACGCCGTCACCGCCACCGCCCTGCTCGCCCGCACCCTCACCGACCGGCCCGAACCCGGCCGGATCGCCGACCTCGCCGCCCGCGTCGCCGACTCCGTCGCCCGCACCGCCGAGATCCTCGCGCACCGCCGCACCATCCCCGACCCCGTCGGCACCAGCCCCTTCCTCCGCGCCGAACAGGCCCTGCTGCTCGGCCACCCCCTGCACCCCACCCCCAAGAGCCGCGACGGCCTCGGCCCCGCCCAGAGCCGCGCCTACTCGCCCGAACTCCACGGCTCCTTCGCCCTCCACTGGTACGCCGTCGACCGCACCCTGCTCGCCTCCGACTCCGCCACCGGGACGGCCGCCGAAACCCTCACCGCCGAACTCCTCGGCGACCCCCGGCTCCTCCCGCCCGGCACCGCAGCCCTCCCGCTCCACCCCTGGCAGGCCCGCGAACTCGCCCTGCGCCCCGCCGTCGCCGCCCTCCTCGACCAGGGCCTGCTGCACGACCTCGGCCGGCACGGCGACCCCTGGCACCCCACCTCCTCCGTCCGCACCGTCACCCGCCCCGGCACCCCCTGGATGCTCAAGCTCTCCCTCGGCCTGCGCATCACCAACTCCCGCCGCGAGAACCTCCGCAAGGAACTCCACCGCGGCACCGAGGTCCACCGCCTGCTCGAAACCGGCCTCGGCGCCGAATGGCAGGCCGCCCACCCCGGCTTCGACATCGTCCGCGACCCCGCCTGGATCGCCGTCGACCACCCCGGCCTCCCCGACCCCGACGGCCTCTCCACCGTGCTGCGCCACCAGCCCTTCGGCCCGCACGACCGCGCCGTCTGCCTCGCCGGTCTCCTCGCCGAACGGCCCACCGACCGGCTCGACTCCCACCTCGGCCGGATCGTCGCCGCCCTCGCCGCCCGCAGCGGCCGCACCCCGGCCACCGTCACCGCCGAATGGTTCCTGCGCTACCTCGACGCCGTCGTCCTGCCGATCCTCTGGTTCGACGGCCGGGCCGGCATCGCCCTCGAAGCCCACCAGCAGAACACCCTCGTCCTCCTCGACCGGGACGGCTGGCCCACCGGCGGCCGCTACCGCGACAACCAGGGCTACTACTACCGCGCCTCCCACGCCGAACGGCTCACCGCCCGCCTGCCCGGCCTCGGCAGCACCAGCGACACCTTCGTCCCCGACCACGTCGCCGACGAGCGGTTCGCCTACTACCTCGGGATCAACCACATCCTCGGCCTGATCGGAGCCCTCGGCGCCCAGCAGCTCGCCGACGAGGAAGTCCTGCTCGCCGCCCTGCGCCGCTTCCTCGCCGGCCCCCGCGCCGCCGCCACCGGCTCCACCCTCCCCGCCCACCTGCTCACCGCACCCACTCTGCGCTGCAAGGCCAACCTGCTCACCCGGCTGCACGGACTCGACGAACTCGTCGGCCCGGTCGAGACCCAGTCCGTCTACACCGACCTCGCCAACCCGGTGGCCGGCGCATGACCCCGCCCGCCGAGCAGCCGCCCGGCCACCGGACCCGCGACCCGCTCGACCACGTCGCCGACTGGGGCCCGATGGCCACCCCGGCCGGCGAGTTCCGGCTCCGGCCGGTCCGCCTCCCCGACGACCTCCCCCTCCTCACCGGCTGGATGAACGACCCCGCCGTCGACGCCTACTGGCAGCTCGCCGGACCGCCGGAGACCACCGAACGCCACCTGAGGGCCCAACTCGACGGCGACGGCAGCAGCCTGCCCTGCCTCGGCCTGCTCGACGGCACCCCCGTGAGCTACTGGGAGGTCTACCGCGCCGACCTCGACCCGCTCGCCCGCCACTACCCCGCCGAACCCCACGACACCGGCCTCCACCTGCTGCTCGGCCCGCCCGACGCCCGCGGCCGCGGCCTCGCCGCCGTCCTGCTCGCCGCCCTCGCCGACCGCATCCTCGCCCGGCGTCCCGCCTGCCGACGCGTCCTCGCCGAACCCGACACCCGCAACACCGCCTGCCGCCGCGCCCTCGCGCGGGCCGGCTTCGCCCCCGCCGGCGAACTCCGACTCCCCGACAAGCAGGCCGTACTGATGGTCCGCCGCCGCACCGCCCCCGCACCGGGCCCGGCCCGGCCCGAGCCCTACGACCTCCTCGGCGTCGGCATCGGCCCGTTCAACCTCTCCCTCGCCGCCCTCGCCGACGGCGCCGCCGACGCCGTCTCCGCCCTCTTCTGCGAGGCCGAACCCGAATACCGCTGGCACCCCGGCATGCTCGTCGACGGCGCCAGGATGCAGGTCCCCTTCCTCGCCGACCTCGTCTCCCTGGTCGACCCCACCAGCCCCTGGACCTTCCTCAACTACCTCCGCCACCAGGAACGCCTCTACCCCTTCTACTTCGCCGAGCGCTTCCAGCTCTCCCGCCGCGAATACGAGCACTACTGCCGCTGGGTCGCCCACCGGCTCCCCAACTGCCGCTTCGGCGCCCCCGTCACCGCCCTGCGCCGCGACCCGGCCGACGGACTCTTCCGCGCCGAGGCCGGCGGCCGGGAGATCCGCGCCCGCAACGTCGTCCTCGGCGTCGGCACCCGCCCGCACCGCCCCGCCGCCTTCACCGCCCTCGACGGCCACCCCCGCGTCTGGCACTCCGCCGACTACCTCGCCCGCCGCGACAGCCTCGACGGCGCCCGCGACATCACCGTCCTCGGCTCCGGCCAGTCCGGCGCCGAGGTCTTCCTCGACCTGCTGCGCCGCCGCCCCGACGACGGCACCCGGCTGCGCTGGCTCAGCCGCACCCGCGCCCTCGCCCCCATGGAGTACTCCAAGCTCGGCCTGGAGCACTTCACCCCCGACTACACCCGCTACTTCCACAGCCTCCCGCGGGAGGTCCGCGACCGCCTGGTGCCCGCCCAGTGGCAACTCCACAAGGCCGCCAGCGCCGAGACCCTCGCCGAGATCCACGACCTGCTGTACGAGCGCTCCATCGGCCGTCCGCCCGGCAGCGACCCGGTCGAGATCGTGCCCGGCACCGCCGTCGCCGCCGCCCGGCCCGGCCCCTGCGGAGGGCTCGAACTCCACTGCCGGCACACCGACTCCGGCACCGAGCACGTCCTGCGGACCGACGCCGTCGTCCTCGCCACCGGCTACCGCGCCACCCGGCCCGAGGCGCTCGACCCGATCGCCGAGTTCATCGACTGGGACGAGCAGGGCCGCTACCGCGTCGACCTCGACCAGCGCGTCGCCACCCGGCCCGAACTCGCCGGCGGCCTCTACGTCCAGAACGCCGAACTGCACACCCACGGCGTCGGCACCCCGGACCTCGGCCTGGGCGCCCACCGCGCCGCCGTCATCCTCAACGCCGTCGCCGGCAAGGAACTCCACCCCCTCCCCACCCGCACCGCCTGGACGAGCTTCGCTCCGCCCGGGAAAGGCCTGTGACTCGGGGTGGGCGGGGTGAGGGCCCGGGACTTCGTGGACGACCCGGCATCCGATGCCCACGAATCGTCCGTACCCGCTGTTCTGTCGCCAGCTCGCCTCCGGGCCCGCTGTTCTGTCGCCCGCTCGCCTCCGGGCCCTCCTGATCCGGCGCCGACGGTCTCCCCCAGCCTGGCGGCTGGGAGGTGCCCCCATGCTCCGTCGCTGCGCTCCCTCGCTCGCCCTCCTTGCCCGCCGACGGGCAGGAGGGGCCCACCCCTTCGACGCCGGCGGGCCCTTCGGCTCGGGGCGGTGCCGCTCCCGCGCGGTGACTGTGCTGTGCGGGGCGTCCCGGAAAACCCGGGCCGGTGGCGGCGACGGTTCGTCCACGCCCCCGGCCGCGCACGGCGCACTCCTCGGCGCGGGTCGAGGTAGGCCCGTCGCGACCGGGCCCGATTGTCGGTGCAGCGCCGTAGGGTGGTCGGCGTCATGACGAACGACTCCGCACCCCTGCCCCTGCCGGGCGACGACGACGCGCCGGCCCCCGTACCGCGGTCCCGCATCCCGGAGCTGCTGCACGCCGCCGTCACGGCCGTCGGGGGCGTGGAGCGCCCCGGCCAGGCCAGGATGGCCGAGGCCGTCGCCGACGCCGTCGACGAGGGCGAGCACCTCCTCGTCCAGGCCGGCACCGGCACCGGAAAGTCCCTCGCCTACCTGGTGCCCGCGCTCGCGCACGGCGACCGCGTCGTGGTGGCCACCGCCACCCTCGCCCTGCAGCGCCAGCTCGTCGAGCGCGACCTGCCCCGCACCGTCGACGCCCTGCACCCGGTGCTGCGCCGCCGGCCGCAGTTCGCGATGCTCAAGGGCCGCTCCAACTACGTGTGCCTGCACCGGGTGCACGAGGGCACCCCGGTGGACGAGGGCGAGGGCCTGTTCGACGCCGCCGAGGTGCTCGGCGGGCCGAGCAGCAAGCTCGGGCAGGACGTCGTGCGGCTGCGCGAATGGGCCGAGGAGACCGAGACCGGAGACCGCGACGACCTCTCGCCCGGCGTCTCCGACAAGGCCTGGGCCCAGCTGTCCGTGAGCTCCTCGGAGTGCCTGGGCGCCTCCAGGTGCCCCTACGGCCAGGAGTGCTTCGCCGAGGCAGCGCGCGAGCGGGCCAAGACCGCCGACGTCGTCGTCACCAACCACGCGATGCTGGCGATCGACGCCATCGAGGGCGCCCCGGTGCTGCCCGAGCACGGGCTGCTGATCATCGACGAGGCGCACGAGCTGGTGAACCGGGTGACCGGTGCCGCCACCGCCGAGCTCACCGTGCACGCCGTGAACCGGGCCGTCCGGCGTGCTGCCAAGCTGGCCAACGAGAAGGCCGTGGACGCACTCCAGGCCGCCGCGGAGAACTACCACGGGCTGATGGAGACGGCACAGCCCGGCCGGGTCGAGGAGCTGCCGGAGTACCTGGCGTACGCCGTCACGGCCATCCGGGACGCCGCCCGCCAGGTGATCACCTCGCTCGGCGAGACCCGCGACCGGGCTCTCTCCGACGAGGACGCCGTCCGCAAGCAGGCGATGGCCTCCGCCGAGTCGCTGCACGAGACCGCCGACCGGCTGCTCCAGGACTCCGCCTACGACGTGGTGTGGATCGAGCGCAGCGACCGCTTCGGCATGGGCACCGCCTCGCTGCGGGTCGCCCCGCTCTCCGTCTCCGGGCTGCTCAGGGAGAACCTCTACCGGGACCGCTCGGTGGTGCTCACCTCCGCCACCCTCAAGCTGGGCGGCGACTTCAACGGCGTCGCGGCCTCGGTCGGCCTGCCCGTCGAGGGCCGGCTGCCGGACGAGCGCACCCCCGGCGAGACCCTGCCCGAGGGCGGCGAGGAGGCGCCGCCGCCGTGGCGCGGCCTGGACGTCGGCTCCCCGTTCACCTACCCCAAGCAGGGCATCCTCTACGTCGCCAAGCACCTGCCGCCGCCCGGCCGCGAGCCGGACCGGCCGGCCATGCTGGACGAGCTGGCGGAGCTGATCGGCGCGGCGGGCGGGCGAACCCTCGGCCTGTTCTCCTCGATGCGGGCGGCGCAGGCCGCCGCCGAGGCGCTGCGCGAGCGGCTGGACCAGCCGATCCTGCTGCAGGGCGAGGAGACGCTGGGCGAGCTCATCCGCAGGTTCGCGGGGGACGCGCAGACCTGCCTGTTCGGCACGCTGTCGCTGTGGCAGGGCGTGGACGTGCCCGGGTCCTCCTGCCAGCTGGTGGTGATGGACCGGATTCCGTTCCCGCGGCCGGACGACCCGCTGATGAGCGCCCGCCAGAAGGCGGTGGAGGAGGCCGGCGGCAACGGCTTCATGGCGGTGGCGGCCACCCACGCGGCGCTGCTGATGGCCCAGGGCGCCGGTCGGCTGGTCCGTGCGGCGGACGACCGGGGAGTGGTGGCGGTGCTGGACCCTCGGCTGGCCACGGCCCGGTACGGAGGCTTCTTCCGCTCCTCGATGCCGGACTTCTGGTACACCACCGACCGCAACCAGGTGCGCCGCTCGCTCGCCGCGATCGACGCCTCCGCACCCCCGGTCAAGTAAGCCGGTCGACCACACGGGTCGACCATGCGGGTCGACCACGCGGGTCGACCACGCGAAGGGGCGCGGGGAACTGCGCGACCCATGGCGGGTGCACCGGGAAGTCCGGGCGCACCGGTCATGGGTCGCGCAGTTCCCCGCGCCCCTTCGCGGTCTTCGTCAGAGGCGACGCAGCACGGCGACGACCTTGCCGAGGATGGTGGCGTTGTCGCCCGGGATCGGGTCGTACGCGGGGTTGTGCGGCATCAGCCAGATCTTGCCGTCCTCGCGCTTGAGGCGCTTGACGGTGGCCTCGCCGTCGATCATCGCGGCGACGATGTCGCCGTTCTCCGCGACCGGCTGCCGCCGGACGGTGACCCAGTCGCCGTCGCAGATGGCCGCCTCGATCATCGAGTCGCCGCGGACGGTGAGCGCGAAGAGCTCGCCCTCGCCGACCAGCTGGCGCGGCAGCGGGAAGACGTCCTCGACCGTCTGCTCGGCGAGGATCGGCCCGCCGGCGGCGATCCGGCCGACCAGCGGCACGTACGAGGTGGAGGGGCGGCCGGCGGTCTCGGCGGTGTTGGGGCGGGCGACCTCGACGCCGCGCACCTCGTAGGCGCGGGGGCGGTGCGGGTCGCGGCGGAGGAAGCCCTTGCGCTCCAGGGCCATCAGCTGGTGGGCGACGGAGGAGGTGGAGGAGAGGCCGACCGCCTGGCCGATCTCGCGCATGGACGGCGGGTACCCTCGGCGCTGGACCGAATCCCTGATGACCTCGATGACGCGGCGCTGGCGCTCCGTCAGACCGGCCTCGTCGGTGCGGATGCCGGGCGGGCGGCCGGGCAGGGAGCGGGTGGGGACGGGTGTGCCGAGCACGTCGTCCTGCACGGCGGCGTGCTCGATCGGCTGGCTACGGCTCATGCTGTGGTCCACGCCTTGCTGGTCCGTGGTGCGCGCGGAGCGCTCCTGCACCGGGATGGAGTTGCTCTTGAGATCTACGGTGTTCATCGCGGCCCCTCATTGGACAGGCGTTTCTCCCTTGCCCTGCTCAACTGGTGCCCCTATCGAAAGGTTGCGCCAAACACACGTTCGAGTGAATTATTTAGCAGTCTGCTGACGCGATCAAGGCTTTGGGTGTACATCGATTAAATGTTCGACTCTCGCAGTCTATTTCACCGCCTCCGGGGATTTCGACCCGGTCGGCGGAACGGCCGGGAACGAACCCGCGGCGCCCGGCGTGGCGAGCGGCCCCGGCGCTAGATCTTGTGCCAGTCTCTCCGCTCGGGCCCACAGGTTGTGGTCGGCTTGCTGTGGACCCCTGCCCATCGCGTAGAGTGTCCCGGTCCGCTGTCGTGCCGTTCGGGAGGGAGTTCTCAGGTGCACTGCCCCTTCTGCCGGCATCCTGACAGCCGGGTCGTGGACAGCCGGGCCAGCGACGACGGCAGCTCCATCCGCCGCCGGCGCCAGTGCCCCGACTGCGGTCGGCGGTTCACCACCGTCGAAACCGCCACCCTGATGGTGATCAAGCGCAGCGGCGTCACCGAGCCCTTCTCCCGCGAGAAGGTGATCTCCGGCGTCCGCAAGGCCTGTCAGGGCCGCCCGGTCACCGAGGACGCGCTCGCCCAGCTCGGCCAGCGGGTCGAGGAGTGCGTGCGGGCCTCCGGCAGCGCCGAGCTGTCCACCCACGACGTCGGCCTGGCCATACTGGGCCCGCTCAAGGAGCTCGACGTCGTCGCGTACCTGAGGTTCGCGTCCGTCTACCGGGCCTTCGACGGCCTGGAGGACTTCGAGGCCGCCATCGCGGAGCTCCGCGCCGAGCAGCCCTTCGTTCCGGAGGACGGCACCGCGGTGCCGGTCCCCGCCGCCGCGCCCTAGGGCCGCGGCAGGTCCACCGCTTCGACCGTCCGCGGTCGGCGCGTGCCCACGCAACGGGTACAGAACACAACACAACGTGCGAAAGCGGCCGGCGTCCGCGGCTGCCCGCACACCAGGAAGCGAACCACCGGATGCCCGTAAGCCGGAAGCATCGGGGCGTCCAGGGCGTTTGCCCAGGAGGAGGAAGAAGAAGTGACCGACACGACGAGCGGTTCCGCACGCGGGTCCAAGTCCGCGAAGGCGACCAAGGCGGCCGGCAGGGCCCCCGAGGGCGGGCTGCGGATCGAGCGCATCTACACCACTCCTGGCGTCCACCCCTACGACGAGGTGACCTGGGAGCGTCGCGACGTCGTCATGACCAACTGGCGTGACGGCTCGATCAACTTCGAGCAGCGCGGCGTCGAGTTCCCCGACTTCTGGTCGGTCAACGCGGTCAACATCGTGACCTCGAAGTACTTCCGCGGCGCCGTCGGCACCCCGCAGCGCGAGTGGAGCCTCAAGCAGATCATCGACCGGGTGGTGCTGACCTACCGCGCCGCCGGCGAGAAGCACGGCTACTTCGCCACCCCGGACGACGCCGAGACCTTCGAGCACGAGCTGACCCACGCCCTCCTCCACCAGGTGTTCAGCTTCAACTCGCCGGTCTGGTTCAACGTCGGCACCAAGCAGCCCCAGCAGGTCTCCGCCTGCTTCATCCTGGCCGTCGACGACTCCATGGAGTCGATCCTCGACTGGTACAAGGAAGAGGGCATGATCTTCAAGGGCGGCTCCGGCGCCGGCCTCAACCTCTCCCGCATCCGCTCCAGCAAGGAACTGCTGTCCTCCGGCGGCAACGCCTCCGGTCCGGTCTCCTTCATGCGCGGCGCCGACGCCTCCGCCGGCACCATCAAGTCGGGCGGCGCCACCCGCCGCGCGGCCAAGATGGTCGTCCTGGACGTCGACCACCCGGACGTCGAGGCCTTCATCGAGACCAAGGTGAAGGAGGAGGAGAAGATCCGCGCCCTGCGCGACGCCGGGTTCGACATGGACCTGGGCGGCGACGACATCACCTCCGTCCAGTACCAGAACGCCAACAACTCCGTCCGCGTCTCCGACGAGTTCATGACCGCGGTCGAGAACGGCACCACCTTCGGCCTGCGCGCCCGGATGACCGGCGAGGTCATCGAGACCGTCGACGCCAAGAAGCTCTTCCGCAAGATGGCCGAGGCCGCCTGGGCCTGCGCCGACCCGGGCATCCAGTACGACTCGACCATCAACCACTGGCACACCTGCCCGGAGTCCGGCCGCATCAACGCGTCCAACCCCTGCTCCGAGTACATGCACCTGGACAACTCCAGCTGCAACCTCGCCTCGCTCAACCTGATGAAGTTCCTGCGCGACGACGACTCTTTCGACGCCGCGACCTTCGCCAAGGTCGTCGAGCTGGTCATCACCGCGATGGACATCTCCATCTGCTTCGCGGACTTCCCCACCGAGAAGATCGGCGAGACCACCCGCGCCTACCGCCAGCTCGGCATCGGCTACGCCAACCTCGGCGCCCTGCTGATGGCCACCGGCCACGCGTACGACTCCGAGGGCGGCCGCGCCCTGGCCGGCGCCATCACCTCGCTGATGACCGGCACCGCCTACCGCCGCGGCGCCGAACTCGCCGCCGTGGTCGGCCCGTACGACGGCTACGCCCGCAACGCCGCCGCCCACCGGAAGGTCATGCAGCAGCACGCGGACGCCAACGCCGCCGCCGTCCCGGTCGACGACCTGGACGCCCCGGTGTGGGCCGCCGCCACCGACACCTGGGGCGACGTCGTCCGCCTCGGTGCGGCCAACGGCTTCCGCAACGCGCAGGCCTCGGTGCTCGCCCCGACCGGCACCATCGGCCTGATGATGGACTGCGACACCACCGGCGTCGAGCCCGACCTGGCCCTGGTGAAGTTCAAGAAGCTCGTCGGCGGCGGCTCGATGCAGATCGTCAACGGCACCGTCCCGCGCGCCCTGAAGCGCCTCGGCTACCAGGACGAGCAGGTCGAGGCGATCGTCGCCCACATCGCCGAGCACGGCAACGTGATCGACGCCCCGGGCCTGAAGGCCGCCCACTACGAGGTCTTCGACTGCGCGATGGGCGAGCGTTCCATCTCGCCGATGGGCCACGTGCGGATGATGTCGGCGATCCAGCCGTGGATCTCCGGCGCCATCTCCAAGACGGTCAACATGCCGGAGAACGCCTCGGTCGAGGACGTCGAGGAGATCTACTTCCAGGCCTGGAAGCTCGGCGTGAAGGCGCTCGCGATCTACCGCGACAACTGCAAGGTCGGCCAGCCGCTCTCGGCGAAGACCAAGACCCCGGCCGTCGAGGAGAAGGCCGCCGAGGCGCCCGCCGCGGTCGAGAAGGTCGTCGAGTACCGCCCCGTCCGCAAGCGCCTCCCCAAGGGCCGCCCGGGCATCACCACCTCCTTCACGGTGGGCGGTGCCGAGGGCTACATGACCGCCAACTCCTACCCGGACGACGGCCTGGGCGAGGTCTTCCTGAAGATGTCCAAGCAGGGTTCGACCCTCGCGGGCATGATGGACGCCTTCTCCATCGCTGTCTCGGTCGGCCTGCAGTACGGCGTGCCGCTGGAGACCTACGTCTCGAAGTTCACCAACATGCGCTTCGAGCCGGCCGGTCTGACCGACGACCCGGACGTGCGGATGGCCCAGTCGATCGTCGACTACATCTTCCGCCGCCTGGCGCTGGACTTCCTGCCGTTCGAGACCCGTTCCGCGCTCGGCATCCACTCCGTCGAGGAGCGCACCCGGCACCTGGAGACCGGCTCCTACGAGCCCGTCGAGGAGGACGTGGACGTGGAGGGCCTCGCCCAGTCCGCGCCGATCGCCGCCCCCAAGGCCGCCGAGCAGCCCGCCCCGGCGAAGCCGAAGGCCGCCCCGGTCCAGGCCCACAACTCCACCGAACTGGTGGAGATCCAGCTGGGCCTGAACGCCGACGCGCCGCTCTGCTTCTCCTGCGGCACCAAGATGCGCCGCGCCGGCAGCTGCTACCTCTGCGAGGGCTGCGGCTCCACCAGCGGCTGCAGCTGACGACCCTGCGGCTGGGCTGACGACGCCGAGCCGCGGAAAGGGCCGGACCCCGAGCGGGGTCCGGCCCTTCGTCGTGTCCGTCAGTGGGTGGTGCTCAGGGAGGGGAGGGGCCATTCGCGGTGGAAGGCGGGGAGGGGGAGGTCGGCCTTGAAGAGGGGGGTGCCGAGGATCTTGATCTGGGCGTAGAGCCGGCCGTTGATGTCGAGGCCGGCGGTGTTGGTCCAACTGCCCTCGACGTGCGGGGGCTCGCCGGTGGTGTCGAGGGTGACGCTGCCGGCGACCCGGGTGCGCAGGTAGGGCTCGATGCCGGCGGCGACGCCGACGGTGTTGTAGAGGCCGACGGAGGCCTCGGCGGTGAGGCCGGTGCGCAGGGCGGCGTTGCCGCTGAGCCTGGCCCGGACGGGGCCGACGGTGGTGGTGCCCGGGTCGGCGGTGGTGGTCCAGCCCTTGCCCTTGGCGTAATCGGCGTGGACCGACCAGGCGCCGTCGAGGTTCTGTTCGGCCTCGACGGTGAGCTTGCCGTCGGCACCGACGGTCAGGTAGCAGGTGAGGTCGAGGTTGACCACGACCGGGAAGCCCGCGACGGTCAGGACGGGGCTGGCGCTGAGCTTGGCGAGGGGGACGCGCAGCGGGGTGGGGTTGGCGGCGAGGGTGGCGCTGACCTTCCAGTCGGCGTGGGCTCCGAGGCCGAAGCCGACGCGGGCCTTCTCGATGCCGCCCTTGAGGATGCCGCGGCCGTCGTAGGAGAAGTCGACGGAGGGGTCGAGCCGGATGCCGGCGGCGAGGTCGGCCTTGGCCCCGCCGGGCAGCGGGACGCTGGTGCTGGCGTCGAGGGAGAGCTGGGCGGAGGCGGTGCCGTTGCCGCCGCCGGGGCGGGCGGTGAATCCGACCTTGAGGTCCTTGACCAGGGGCTGGACGCGGATGCCGTGGGCGTCGATCGCGGTGTGCTGCTCGGTGGCGGTGGCGCCGAGCAGTTCGGCGACCTCGGCGGGCCGGGTGGTGACCTCGACGCGGTCGCCCTCGGTCTTCTGCACACCGGTGACGGCGACGAGCGCGCCGCGGGGTGCGGCGGGGGTGGGCGGGCTGGCGATCAGCTGGCCGGTGCGGACGGTGTCCGGTGCGGCGGTGGTGCCGGTGCTCGGGGTGTGCGAGGGGCCGGTGCTGCGGGGAGTGCCGGTGGGCTTCGCGGCGGCTCCGGCGCGGAGGGTGGCGCGGCCGCTGGCGGGATCGTAGGCGAGGAGGGCGACGGCCTTTCCGGTGCCGGCGGCCGGCTTGCCCGAGGTGGCCGGGGTGGCGACGGCGGCCGGGGACACGGCGACGGCCGGTTCGGTGCTGCTCGGGGCGGTGGCCGCCGGGGCCGGGGCGGCCTCCGTGGTGAGGGCCGCGGCGGCGAGGGCCGGGTCGGCGGCGGGTGCGGAGGCGGCGCAGCCGGTGGCGGCGAGCAGCAGGGTGGCGGCCAGTGCGGAGAGCGCACGGGAGCGTATGGACATGCGGAGGGTTCGCCTTCGATGTGGTGAGGGCAGGTTCAGGCCGGACGGGGGTGGCCGACCGACGCATTCCTTGACATGTTACTGACGAGTCATCGGTTGGACGAAAGTGACGCAGGCTCAACTTTCTGGAGGTGGATGCCGGATGAGCTTCGGATGGCATGCCCGGCGGGTGGCGGATTCGAGGCTGCCGCTGCGGGTGAGGGTGGCGGCGCTGCGGTCGTGCGTGCAGCTGTACCGGCCGCTGGGGTTCCACGGGACGCTGGACCGGCTGGCGTGGCTGGCCGGCCCGTTCCAGCGGGACGAGGCGGCGCTGCTGCGGGCGCTGGCGGTGCTGGAGGAGGACCGCGGGCGCTGGCTGGCGGAGTTGGACGACTACGCGCGGTCGCGCCGCACGGGCAAGCGCTGCGGGCGGCGGGTGCCGGGGGAGGGGGAACGTAATCCGAACGACCGGTCGTACTGGTCGGTGTGAGGGCGGGGCGGCCGTCGGGGGTGGCCGCCGAGGCCCGTCCTCCGGGGCTCATCTTGTCAACAAAGGTTGACAAGCGGGCGATGTCAACCTAGGTTGACACCATGAGCGAGACGAGACAGCTCGCCGCAGATGCGGGCAGCCGCGACCCCGCGATCGGCCTGCGGGCCGTCCGGGCGCTGCGGGACCTGGCCGACCGGCTGGAGGACCTGCAGGTCGGCAACGCCCGTGCGCAGGGTTGGTCCTGGCAGGAGATCGCCGCCTGCCTGGGCGTCAGCCGGCAGGCGGTGCACAAGAAGTACGCCAAGAGGATCTTCGGTTCGAGAGGGGAGGGCTGACCGTGTTCGAGCGGTTCACGGACGGCGCGCGACGCGTCGTCATGCAGGCCCAGGTGGAGGCGCGCGAGCTCGGCCACGAGCAGGTGGGCACCGAGCACCTGCTGCTCGGCGTGCTGCACGACCCGGCCGATCCGGTGGCCGCCCTGCTGGTCGCCGACGGCTTCGACCACGGCACCGCCCGTGCCGAGATCCTGCGGCTGGCCGGCGGCGGCGTGGACGGCCGGGCGCTGGCCTCGATCGGGGTCGACCTGGACGCCGTCCGGGCGGCGGTGGAGTCCTCCTTCGGCGAGGGCGCCCTGGAGCGCAGGCCGGCCGACGGCCGCCGCGACAAGTCCCGCCACCGGCTCTCCGCCCACGCCCGCAAGACCCTGGAGCTGTCGCTGCGCGAGGCCCTGCGCCTCAAGCACAAGGAGATCGCCACCGGCCACATCCTGCTCGGCCTGATCCGCGAGGGCCAGGGCACGGGTGCGCTGGTGCTCTCCGGCCACGGCCTGGACTTCGCCAAGCTCCGGCGGGACGTGGAGGCCGTCATCGGCTGACCGCCGCACCGCCGGCGGGCCGTCCACGGGCCCGCCGTCCGCGCCGCGCGCACCGGAGCACCCGGGGCCGTCCCGCATGGCGGGACGGCCCCCTCGCGTCCGTCAGGCCGTGCGGCCCGTGGACGGGCCCCGCCCCGCCCGGTTACCGGGTGGTACGGACGCGGAGCGTCAGCCTGTGCGACTGTCCGTCAACTCGCCCATTGAGTCGAAAAGCTGAATGGATATGATCTGGCGACCGCGTGTACCGATCAAATGACCGGTGCGCGCCCGGCTGTGCGTACCGCCGGTCCGCCCGGTCGCCCTGCTCCGCCGCCGACGCCGCACGAGGATCAGACAGATGAGAGCTCGCACGCGCCCCGCCCGGGCGGCGTACCAGGGACCGGACGGCGGGCTCGCGGTCCGCGCCGCGGCCGGGATGCTCCTCGGCGCGGGGGCCGCCGCAGCAGCCGTCGTCCTCACCCCCACCGCCCACCGTGCCGCCGTCGCGGGCGTGTCCGCGGTCGCCGCGCTGCTCTGGTGCTGCCTCGTCGGGTACGCCGCCAAGCTGGGTGCCCGCGCCCGCACCGCCGAGAGCGGCCTCGCCGCCGCCCGGCGCGAACTCGCCGAGACCGGCGCCGCCGCGGGCTCGCTGCACACCGAACTCACCGCCGCCCACACCACCGCAGGGGCACTGCGCGCCGCCCTGGCCAACGCCCAGGCCGAGGCCGGCGAGATCCGCGCCGACCTCGACCGGGCCCGCGCCGCCGAGCAGACGCTGCGCACCGAACTCGCCGCCCTGCACGAGGCGCACAGCGCAGCCGTCCGCGAGCGCACCGAACTCGCCGCACTCCGCGACCAGGTGCTGCCCCAGGTGGTGGAGCGGCTGCGCGCCGGCGCCTCGGTGGACACCGCGCTGGCCGGCCACGACCTGCCCGCGCACCACGCACTGATGCGCACCGTCGCCGAGGCCGTCGCCCGCGGCGAGCGCCAGCGCGCCGCCGCACTCGCCGTCTGCGCCACCGCCGCCGGCCGCGTCCAGGCACTGGCCACCAGCATGCACGCGGAACTCCGCGACATGCAGCACCGGCACGGCGAGGACGTCCTCGGCGACCTGCTCGTCCTCGACCACTCCACCGCCCAGGTCGGCCGGATGGCCGACTCCATCGCGGTGCTCACCGGCGCCCGCTCCGGCCGCCGCTGGACGAAGCCGATCGGCGTCGAGTCCGTGCTGCGCGGCGCCCTCGGCCGGATCGGCGCCTACCAGCGGGTGCGGCTGCACAACGCCTCCACCGCCGCGGTGGCCGGCTTCGCCGCGGAGGGCGTGATGCACGTCCTCGCCGAACTCCTCGACAACGCCGCCAACTTCTCCGCCCCGCCGGCCGAGGTGCACGTCTACGTCGAGGAGGTGCACTCCGGCCTGGTCGTCACCGTCGAGGACGGCGGCCTCGGCCTCAGCGAGAGCTGGCTGCGCCGCGCAGAACAGGCCGTCTCCGCACAGCCGCTGGACCTCAGCGCGCTCTCCGCCGGCACCCGCCTGGGCCTCGCCGTGGTCGGCTCGCTCGCCCGCAAGCACGGCCTGTCGATCTCCTTCCGGCCCTCCGCCCGCGGCGGCACCGGCGTGGTGGTGCTGATCCCCGAACAGCTCGTCAGCCACCCCGCACCCGCCCTCGCCAGGGCGCTCGCCGCCGAGCGGCAGGCCGCCGCGGCCGCACCCGCAGCCCCGCCCCGGGCCACCGTGCGCCCCGCACTGGAGCCGGCCCCGGCCCCCGCCCGCAGCGGCGGGGCACCCGCAGACGACGCCGGCAACGACGCCGGCAGCGACACCCCGCCGGCCGGCCGGGCCCTGCCGCAGCGCCGCCGCGGCCAGACCCTGGCGGCCGCGGCCCCGGCGGCCGCGCCCACCCCGGTGAAGCACCCCGACCGAGCCGGCGCGGCCCTCTCGGCGGCCCGGTTCGGCGCGTTCCGCAAGGCCCTGCAAGGGGCCGAGTCCCCCGATGCCCATCCGAAGGACGATGCCTGATGAGCAGCAGCACCGACCGCGACCTCGACTGGCTGCTGGAGAACCTGCTGGCGGTCACCCCCGGCGCCCGCCACGCCCTGGTGCTCTCCGCCGACGGCCTGAAGCTCTGCCACACCTCCGGCCTCGGCGCCGACCGGGCCGACCAGCTGGCCGCGATCGCCTCCGGCATGCAGAGCCTGGCGCACGGCGCCTCCATCGAGTTCGGCGACTCGACGGGCGGGGTGCGCCAGTCGATGACCGAGTTCCACGGCGGCATCCTGTGCATCGTCGCCGCCGGTGAGGGCGCCCACCTGGCGGTCGTCACCGACGACGACGCCGACGTCGGCGTCGTCGGGCACAACATGCACGGGCTGATCGAGCAGATCGGGGTGTTCCTCAGCGCCCCGCCGCGCGAGATCGAGGCCGGGGTGTGACGCGGCCGCTGCCCGGCCGGGACGAGGACCCGGACCGGCTCTACACCGTGACCCGCGGCCGGAGCCGGCCCCCGGAGCACGCCTTCGACCTGGTGACGCTGATCGTCACCGAGCAGGAGCCGGTGCCCGGCATGCAGTCCGAGCACGCGCGCATCCTCACCCTGTGCGCCACCCCGACGGCGGTGGTCGAACTCGCCGCCGAACTCGGCCTGCCGGTCAGCGTGGTGAAGATCCTGCTGGGCGACCTGCTGGAGGCCGGCCGGATCACCGCCCGCCACCCCAGGTTCGCGCCGTCGAAGGCGCGGCTGCCCGACCTCGACACGCTGAAGCAGGTACTGCATGGTCTCCAACGGCTCTGACACCCTCGCCCCGGCCGGCAGAGCGCCGCTCAGCAGCACCGCCGCCAACGGCCTGAAGATCGTCGTGGTCGGCGGCTTCGGCGTGGGCAAGACCACCCTCGTCGGCTCGGTGAGCGAGATCCGCCCGCTGAACACCGAGGAGACCATGACCCGGGCCGGCGAGGGCGTCGACGACCTCACCGGGGTCCGGGGCAAGCGCTCGACCACGGTCGCCTTCGACTTCGGCCGGATCACCCTCGGCGCCGAGAACGTCCTCTACCTCTTCGGCGCCCCCGGCCAGGAGCGCTTCTGGTTCCTGTGGGACCGGCTGTTCAGCGGCGCCCTCGGCGCCGTCGTCCTGGTCGACACCCGCCGGCTGGAGGAGTCCTGGTACGCCATCGACCGCCTCGAGCACCACGGCACGCCGTTCGTGGTGGCCCGCAACAACTTCGGGCCGCCGGAGCACACCCTCGCCGAGGTGAGGGCCGCCCTCGACCTCGGCGACCACGTCCCGCTGGTGGAGTGCGACGCACGGGACCGCGAGTCGAGCAAGCAGGTGCTGATCGAACTCGTCCGCCACCTGCACCGCATGGCCGAGGCCGAGGCCTCCGGAGAGGACACCCCGTGACCGAGCCCGTGACCACCCCGCCGCCGGGCTGCCCGGCGCACGCCGACGCGGCCCCGCTCTACGGGCCGCGCTTCCAGACCGACCCCGGCGCGCTCTACCAGGAGCTCCGCGACCGGCACGGCCCGGTCGCCCCGGTCGAGCTCGCCGGCGGCGTCCCCGCCTGGCTGGTGATCGGCTACCGCGAGCTCCAGCTGGTCACCGGCCAGCCCAAGGTCTTCGGCCGGGACTCCACCCGCTGGAACCAGTGGCCGAACATCCCCGAGGACTGGCCGCTCAAGCCGATGATGGCCCCCGTCCCGTCGATCCTGTACGCCGAGGGGGCCGAGCACCAGCGCCGCAGTGCCGCAGTCACCGACGCGCTCTCCGGCATCGACCCGTACGAGCTGCGCATCCACTGCGAGGAGGTCGCCGACCGGCTGATCGACGGCTTCGCCGGCCGCGGCGAGGCCGATCTGGTCGCCGACTACGCGCACCGGATGCCGCTGCTGGTGCTGTGCAAGCTGTTCGGCCTCGACGAGGACGAGGCCCCGGTGCTCATCCGCGGCCTGCTCGCCATGCTGGACGGCGGCGCCGACGCCCAGGAGGGCGCCCAGCAACTGCTCGCCGTGATGCTCGGACTCGTCGAGCGGCGCCGCGGGAAGCCTGCCAACGACCTCACCTCGCGGCTGCTCGCCCACCCGGCAGGACTGGGCGACGAGGAGGTCATGCGGGACCTGCGGGTGCTGCTGATCGCCGGCCACCAGCCCTGCGCGTACTGGATCTCCAACGCCTTGCGGTTGATGCTCACCGACGAGCGGTTCGCGGCCTCGCTGTCCGGCGGCCGCCGCTCCATCGGCCAGGCGCTCGGCGAGGCCCTGTGGGAGGACACCCCCACCCAGATCTTCGCCGGCCGCTGGGCGACCCGGGACGTCCAGCTCGGCGGCCAGCGGATCGCCAAGGGCGACATGGTGCTGCTCGGCTTCGCCGGGGCCAACGCCGACCCGTCCGTGCGACAGGAGTCCGGCCGGCCCGCCGAGGGCAACCGCGCCTACCTGAGCTTCTCCTACGGCGACCACGGCTGCCCGTACCCCGCCCGGGAGGCCGCCGAGGTGATCGCCAACACGGCGATCGAAGTGCTGCTGGACCGGCTGCCCGACCTGCGCCTCGCGGTGTCCGAGAGCGCCCTGGTGTGGCGCCCCTCGGCGTGGGTGCGCGGACTGATGGCGCTACCGGTGGCGTTCACGCCCGGCTACGTGGGCGAGTGACCCGAGAAGGAGGAGGGGCAGGGATGACCGAAGCGATCACGGCCGCCGCACCGAGCACGGCCGCGCCGCTGGTGATGGACCCGCTGGCGCGCGACAACGCCGCCGAGGGCGCGCTGCTGCGCGCCGCCGGGCCGGTGGTGCCGGTGGAGCTGATGGGGGTGCGCGGCTGGGCCGTCACCCGGCACGCCGAGGCCCGACAGTTGCTGACCGACGCCCGGCTGGTCAAGGACGCCTCGCACTGGGCGGCCTACCAGAAGGGCGAGGTGCCGAAGACCTGGCCGCTGATCGGCCTGGCGGTGCCGGGCCCGTCCATGGTCACCACGGACGGCGCCGAGCACCGCCGGCTGCGGGCGATCGTCGCGCAGGCCTTCACCCCGCGCCGGGTCGAACTGATGCGGCCCAGGATCGAGGAGATCACCGCCGAACTGCTCGACCGGGTCGCCGCCGCGGGGCCGGTGGTCGACCTGAAGACGGTCTTCGCCTTCCCGCTGCCCATGTCGGTGATCGGCTGGCTGCTCGGCGTGCCCGAGCACGACCACGCCTACATCCGCGAGCTGTACGAGCGGTTCTTCTCCAGCACCACCAGGCCCGCGGACGTGCCGGCCACCATCGCCGCGCTGAACGCCCTCGTCGCCGACCTGGTGGCCCGCCGCCGGGCCGAGCCCGGCGACGACCTGATCAGCGCCCTGCTGGCCGCCGACGTCGAGGGCGGCGCACTGACCGACGCCGAGGCCTCCGCCACCCTGCGGGTGATCATCGCCGCCGGGCACGAGACCACCGTCAACCTGATCACCAACGCCGTCCGCGCGCTGCTCGCCCATCCGGACCAGCTGGCGCTCGCCCGTTCGGGTGAGGTGGCCTGGTCGGCCGTGGTCGAGGAGTCGCTCCGCTGGACGCCCCCGACCAGCAACTTCCTGTTCCGCTTCGCCGCCGCGGACATCGAGGCCGGCGGCACCGTGATCCCCGCCGGGGACGCCGTCCTGATCTCGTACAACGCGATCGGCCGCGACCCGGTGCAGCACGGGATCACCGCCGAGCTGTTCGACATCACCCGCGACGCCGGCCGGCACCTGTCCTTCGGGCACGGGCCGCACGTCTGCCCCGGCTCGCCGCTGGCCCGCCTGGAGGCGTCGGTGGCCCTGCCGGCCCTCTTCGAGCGGTTCCCGGACCTCGCCCTCGCCGTGCCCGACGGCGAACTGCAGCCGAACCCCACCATGGTGGTGAACAGCCTGCGCGAGCTGCCCGTCCGGCTATGACCGGTTCGGAGGGCCGTTCGGAGGGCCGGTTCGGAGGGCCGGTCCGCCACCGGCCTTCCAGCACAACCGGATTACGACCGGGACACCGCGCGATGAAGGTCGAACGCGCACCTTGGCGTGCGGTAACCGGTGAGTTAACGTCGTCAAGCCAGCGAAGTCGCTGGGTACAGCTCGATCAACCGGTTCAGCGCAGCGTTGTTGTGTCCCACCGCCGGCATCCCGGGGTGCCCCGGCCAGGAGGAGCGCATTGACCACCACCACGATCGCCTGTGAGGCCCGCCGATGACCCCAATCCAGCGGCGGCGACTGCTCGCCGCCCCCGCCGTGCTCGCCCTGGCCCTGACCGCGGCCTGCTCGAACAGCTCCTCCAAGGACGGCGGCGGGACGTCGGCAGCGCCCACGCTCACCGGTGACTGCGCCAAGTACCAGGCCTACGCGGGCCATTCCGGTACCAAGGTGACGATGTTCGCCTCGATCCTCAGCCCGGAGTCCGACTCGCTGGAGAAGTCCTGGGCCGAGTTCAGTTCTTGTACGGGCATCAAGATCTCGTACGAGGGCTCCAACGACTTCGAGTCCCAGCTCCCCGTGCGGGTCAGCGGCGGAAACGCCCCCGATTTCGCGATCATCCCTCAGCCCGGCCTGCTCGCCCAGATGGTGAAGACCGGAAAGGTCGTCAAGCCGCCGGCGCAGACCGTCGCCAACGAGGACAAGTGGAGCCCGGTCTGGAAGACCTACGGCTCCGTCAACGGCACCTTCTACGCGGCGCCGATGAGTGCCAACATGAAGTCGCTCGTCTGGTACTCGCCGAAGGCCTTCAAGCAGGCCGGCTACGAGGTCCCGAAGACCTGGGCCGACCTGATGGCCCTCAGCAACAGGATCGCCACCTCCGGCGGCGCCAAGCCCTGGTGCGGCGGCATCGCCTCCGGCACCGCCACCGGCTGGCCGGCCACCGACTGGGTCGAGGAGGTCGTCCTCGGCACCTACGGCGGCGACGTCTACGACCAGTGGGTCAGCCACAAGGTCAAGTTCAGCGACGAGAAGATCACCACCGCGATGAAGACGGTGGCCGACTGGATGCAGAACCCGGCCTGGGTCAACGCCGGCATCGGCGACGTGAAGTCGATCGCCACCACGACCTTCCAGGACGCCGGCGCGCCGATCCTCAGCAACAAGTGCTACATGCTGCAGCAGGCCTCGTTCTACCGCGCCCAGTGGCCCAAGGGCACCAACATCGGCCCGGACGGCGACATCTTCGCCTTCCACCTGCCCGCCGTGAACCCGGCGGTCAACAGCCCGGTCGAGGGCGGCGGCGAGTTCCTCGCCGCGTTCTCCAACCGCCCCGAGGTGCAGGCGGTGCAGAACTACCTGTCCACCAGCGACTGGGCGAGCAGCCGGGTCAAGGTCGCCTCCGGCTGGGTCTCCGCCAACCAGGGCGTGGACAAGAGCCTCTACACCGACCCGATCGACAGGCTCTCCGCCGAGGCGCTGACCGACCCGGCCGCCACGTTCCGCTTCGACGCCTCCGACCTGATGCCGGCCGCCGTCGGCTCCGGCCAGATGTGGAAGTCGTTCACCGCGTGGTTCGCCGAGGGACAGGCCATTCCGAAGGTGGCGGCTGACATCGACGCGGCCTGGCCGCAGTAACGGCAGCCGCCCCGGGCAGCGCGGGTCCCACCCACCCGCGCTGCCCCTCCCCATGTCCGCCGAGGAAGGACCTTCCGCATGCCCGCGGCCACCGCTGCCGTGCACCTCGCCGACTCGGCGTGGACGGACGCGACGATCAAGTTCACCAACACCGTCGGAGCCGTCGCAGGCTTCCTCGGGGTGCTGCTCCTGATCTTCTACGCGGCCGGCCGGGCCACCGGCCGGTTCGCCCGGCCGCTGGCCGTCCTCGTCATGGTCGGCCCCGCCCTCCTGCTGCTGCTCGTCGGCCTGATCGTGCCGCTGATCCGCACCGTCTACCTGAGCTTCTACAACGACGACTCCACCAAGGCCGTCGGCGCGGACAACTACGGCTGGGCCCTCACCACCGAGTCGATCCACCAGGTGCTGTGGAACACCTTCCAGTGGCTGGTGGTCGCCCCGCTGGTCGCCACCGGCGCCGGCCTGCTGCTCGCCCTCATGGTGGACCGGCTGCGCGGCCAGGCGGTCTACAAGTCCCTGCTGTTCATGCCGATGGCGATCTCCCTGGTCGGCGCCTCCATCATCTGGAAGTTCGTCTACGAGGACCGCGACCCCTCCCAGCCGCAGATCGGCCTGCTCAGCCAGCTCGCGATCAGCCTCGGCTGGGACGACCCGCCGAACTGGATCCTCTCCCACCCGCTGAACAACTACCTGCTGATGATCGTCATGATCTGGGTGCAGACCGGCTTCGCCATGGTGGTCCTCTCCGCCGCGATCAAGGCCATCCCGGACGAGATCACCGAGGCCGCCCGACTCGACGGTGCCCGCGGCCTCCAGCTGTTCCGCCACGTCACCGTGCCGATGATCCGCACCACCCTGATCGTCGTGCTCACCACGGTGATGATCACCACGCTGAAGGCCTTCGACATCGTCCGCACCATGACCGGCGGCAACTTCGGCACCCAGGTGCTCGCCAACGAGATGTACTCGCAGTCCTTCGTGCAGTTCAACGTCGGACGCGGCAGCGCCCTCGCCGTCATCCTCTTCCTGGCCGTGATCCCTCTGGTGGCCTACAACATCGTCCAGCTGCGCAAGGAGCGTGAGCACCGATGAGCGAGCAGCTCGCCCCGGCCCCGCAGCCGGGAGAGGCGGACGGCACGCCCCCGGTGAAGGCCGTCCGCCGCGCCTTCAGCAGCCCGCTGGCCTCCATGCTGATGATCGTCGTCACCGTGCTCTGGACGATCCCCACCATCGGCCTGCTGATCACCTCGCTGCGCCCCGAGGAGGACGTCTCCAGCAGCGGCTGGTGGACGGCCTTCGGCGACCCGAACCTCACCCTGGAGAACTACCACACGGTGCTCTTCGAGGGCGGCTTCGGCGTCAGCGGCGGCCTGATGCCGTACCTGGTCAACTCGCTGGCGATCAGCATCCCCGCGACGGTCTTCCCGCTGGTGCTCGCCGCCATGGCCGCGTACGGCCTGGCCTGGGTGAAGTTCCGCGGGAGCGACGTCGTCTTCTTCCTGATCTTCGCGCTGCAGGTGGTGCCGCTGCAGATGGCGCTCATCCCGCTGCTCCAGCTGTTCTCCGGCGGCGCGCACATCGGCTCGGTCACCATCATCCCGGCCTTCGACCTCAGCGGCACGTACGCCCCGGTCTGGCTGGCGCACACCATGTTCGCCATGCCGCTGGCGATCTTCCTGCTGCACAACTTCATCGCCCAGCTGCCGCGGGACGTGATGGAGGCGGCCGTCGTCGACGGCGCCACCCACTTCAAGATCTTCCGCTCGATCGTGCTGCCGCTGTGCGCCCCGGCGCTGGCCTCCTTCGCGATCTTCCAGTTCCTCTGGGTGTGGAACGACCTGCTGGTGGCCCTCACCTTCGCCGGCGGCACCCCCGAGGTCGCCCCGATGACCGTCCGGCTGGCCCAGCTCACCGGTTCCTTCGGCGGCCGCTGGGAGCTGCTCACCGCGGGCGCCTTCCTGTCGCTGATCGTGCCGCTGATCGTCTTCTT
Organism: Kitasatospora sp. NPDC051914; assembly: GCF_040680995.1. Lineage (NCBI taxonomy): Bacteria > Bacillati > Actinomycetota > Actinomycetes > Kitasatosporales > Streptomycetaceae > Kitasatospora > Kitasatospora sp. NPDC051914. The sequence goes on along the minus strand of NZ_JBFAXX010000013.1, from coordinate 69,047 downwards.
CGCGCTCCAGCGGTACTTCGTCCGCGGCCTGCTGGCGGGCTCGGTCAAGGGCTGAGGCCCCGGGGCGGCCGCTCTCCTGCGCCGGCGCTCTCCTGCGCCGGCCGTTCTCCGCTCCGGCCACTCTTCCCGCTTCGGCCGTCCTCCTGCTCGGCCACCGCGCGACCGATCCTGACGGTGCGTGACATGGTCCGGGAATGTGGGGATTTCGAGGACGCGCAACCCGTACAGCCGGTACACCGGTAGCGGCGATTCCGCCGACTGTCCGGTTGTCCGACTTGTGGGGGATGGCGTGAGGTTCAGAAGACGTCTGGCGTGCCTGGTGGCCGCCGTGCTGGCGGGGGCCGTCCTGGCCGCCGCACCCGCGGAGGCCGCGGGCACGGCAACCCTCGGCAACACCGTGGTCGGCTCGGCCACCGACTCCGGCGACTCCAACTACATGAACACCTCGCGCTTCGTCACCGGCGCAGGCGGCGGCGCGCTCAACAGCATCAGCGTGCACGTCGGCGCGGTCGGCGCCGCGCCCAACAACCAGTACCAGGTCGCGGTCTACACCGACGCCGCGGGCAAGCCGGGCGCGCTGGTCGCCAACAGCACCTCCGGCACCCTCACCGCCAACGCCTGGAACACCCTGCCGCTGTCCGGGACGCTCACCGCCAACACCGCCTACTGGCTCGCCTACAACAGCAACGGCGCGAGCGCGGCCGTCAACAACCTGCACTACAGCAGCGGCGGCACCAGCGGGTACTCCACCGGCGGCGCCCCCTTCGGCACCTGGCCAGCGGCCTTCGGGGCGAGCAGCACCATGAGCGCCACGTTCTCGATCTACGCCACCTACACCCCCGACGGCGGCGGCACCACCCCGCCCGGCAGCGGCCCCGGCGCCGAAGGCCCGATCCTGCTGGTCGGCAACGCGGCGAACCCGTACACCGCCTACTACACCGAGATCCTCAAGGCCGAGGGCCTCAACTACTACAAGCAGACCGACCTGTCGGCGGTCACCGCGGCGATGCTCGCCTCCTACGACGTCGTGCTGCTCGGCGAGAACGCCCTCACCCCGGCCCAGGTCTCCATGTTCACCACCTGGACCAACGGCGGCGGACGGCTGATCGCGATGCGCCCCGACAAACAGCTCGCCGGGCTGCTCGGGCTCACCGCCACCACCGGCACCCTCGCCGACGCCTACCTGAAGATCGACACCGCGGCCGCCCCCGGCGCCGGCCTCACCGCCGACACCATGGGCTTCCACGGCACCGCCGACCGCTGGACGCTGAACGGCGCCACCGCCGTCGCCACCCTCTACGACGACGCCACCACGGCGAGCACCAACCCCGCCGTCACCCTGCGCACCGTCGGCACCGGCCGTGCCGCCGCCTTCACCTACGACCTCGCCAAGTCCGTCGTCCAGACCCGCCAGGGCAACATCGCCTGGGCCGGCCAGCAGCGCGACTCCACCGACGGCTACGAGGCCAGCGAGATGTTCTTCGGCACCAACGGCCAGCCGAACTGGAACAACCTCGACAAGGCGCTGATCCCGATCGCCGACGAGCAGCAGCGGCTGCTCGCCAACCTGATCACCCTGATGGACTCGGCGAAGAAGCCGCTGCCGCGGTTCTGGTACTTCCCGCGGGACGTCAAGGCGGTCGTCGTGATGACCGGTGACGACCACGGCATCGGCGGCACCGTCGGCCGTTGGGACAGCTACATCTCCCAGTCGCCGGCCGGCTGCTCGGTCGCGGACTGGGAGTGCGTGCGCGGCTCCTCGTACATCTACACCGACGACCCGATGACCCCGGCGCAGGCGCAGTCCTACACCGACGAGGGCTTCGAGGTCGGTGTGCACGTCACCACCGCATGCAAGCCGTGGGGCACCACCGCCAACCTGCAGGCCCTCTACAACGACCAGCTGACGGCCTGGAAGGCCAAGTACGGCTCGCTGCCGAACCCGTCGAGCAGCAGGACGCACTGCGTCGAGTGGGACGACTGGGCGACCCAGGCCAAGACCAAGCTGGCCAACGGCATCCGGCTCGACATGGACTACTACTACTACCCGTCCGCCTTCGTGCAGGACCGGCCGGGCTACTTCAACGGCACCGGCATGATCATGAAGTTCGCGGACACCGACGGCAGCGTCATCGACGAGTACCAGGCCACCACCCAGCTCACCGACGAGTCCGGCCAGTCCTACCCGTCCACGGTCGCCACCCTGCTCGACGGCGCCGTCGGCTCCAAGGGCTACTACGCGGCGATCGGCGCCAACATCCACACCGACTTCGCCGCCTCCAGCGCCTCGGACGCCGTCGTCACGGCGGCCAAGGCCCGCGGGGTGCCGGTCGTCTCCGGCCGGCAGATGCTCACCTGGCTGGACGGCCGCAACGGCTCCGCGTTCTCCAAGCTCGCCTGGAGCGGCTCCTCGCTCACCTTCGACATCACCGGCGGCACCCGCGGCCTGCGCGCCATGGTGCCGGTGAACTCCGCCTCCGGCACGCTCACCGGGATCGCCAAGCAGGGCCAGGCGGTACCGTACCGGATCGAGACGGTCAAGGGCGTCGCCTACGCCTTCTTCGACGGCGCCGTCGGCTCCTACACCGCCACCTACGGGCAGGACACCACCGCGCCCACCGTCACCGGCACCACCCCGGCCAACGGCGCCACCGGCGTCCCGGCCGCAGGCACCGTGAAGTTCTCCTTCAGCGAGCCGCTGGACGCCGCGACGGTCACCTCCTCGGCGCTCACCCTGAAGACCACCGGCGGCGGGACGCCCGTCGCCGGCACCGTCAGTTACGACGGGGCCACCAGCACCGCCGTGTTCACCCCGAGCGCCGCCCTGGCGCTGACGACCGGATACACCGCCACCGTCCAGGGGGTGAAGGACCTGGCCGGCAACGCCCTCGCAGGCCCGGTGAGCACCGCCTTCACCACCGCGGGCGCACCGCCCAGGACGATCGGCTCCAGCACGGTCGGCACGCTGACCGACGACACCGACTCCAACCACCTGAACGGATCCAAGGTCACCACCGGGTCCTCCCCGGTGCCGCTCACCTCGCTCAGCGTGCACGTCGGCGGGGTCAGCTCGGCGCCCAACAACCAGTACCAGCTGGCCGTCTACAGCGACAACGCCGGCTCGCCCGGGAACCTGATCGTCTCCACCGCCTCCGGCACGCTCACCCCCAACGCCTGGAACTCGCTGCCGGTCTCCGTCACCCTGGCCGCCAACACCACCTACTGGTTCGTCTACAACAGCAACGGGACGAGCTCCACGGTGAACAACATGCACTACTCCACGGGCGCCGCCGGCTCCGGCGCCTACAGCAACACGGTGGTGCCGTTCGGCACCTGGCCGGCCGCCTTCGGAACGGCGGTCAAGGACAACCTCGTCTACTCGCTGTACGGCGAGTACTGACGATCCTTCGGGCGGGCCGCCGCGGGCAGGCCTTCCCGTGCGGGGCGCTTGTGTCACAACTCTGCGACACAAGCGCCCCGCGGCACTTTTGAACCTGTTCAGAAATGCTCCCGGAGGCCTAGAGTCACGATCACCATCGCGGGGCTGCCGGTCGGCTGCCGCGTGTTCCGTGACGCCTGAGGGGGACTCATGCCGACACCGTCAGACAACACGCCGCCGCCCGTGCCCGGGAAGGGGCCTGCCGGGGGCTCCGGTGGTGCCGGGGATTCCGGAGGTTCAGAGGGCTCCGGGGGCTCGCCTGCGGCCGACATCGGGGCCGGGGCCGGGGCAGGAGGCAAGGACGGCGGCGGCCCGGGGGCCCCGGATCCGGGTGCCACCGTGCCGGGTGCCCGGGCGGGGTCCGACGGCGGCTCCGGCGCCGAGCTCCGGAAGGCGGGAACCGCTCCCGAACCTAAGACTGCCGAAGCAGGCCCGGCGCCCGGTTCCGGTACCGCGTCCGGCTCCGTGCCCGAGGCCGGTGGTACGGGTGCAGGTGCGGCTTCCGGTGCCGCGCCCGGCCCAGGTGCCAGTGCAGGTGCCAGTGTTGGTGCAGGTAGGGCTGCCGGTGTCGGGGCGCCCGGGAGCGCGGCCCCTGCCGCCGGTCCTCGGCCGGGCCCCGGGCCCCGGCCCGGTGCGGGCCCCGCAGCCGCAGGTGTCTGGCGGCCGCCGCCGCCGACCCCGTCGCCTCTCTGGCACACCGTCACGGCCCCGACGCGGCCCGAGCTCCCGGGGCTGGGCGTGGTCGCGGCCGGTGGCGCCTCCGGCCTGCTGGCCGCGGCCCTGCTCAGCGAGGGGCTGGGCGTCAATGTGCTGCTGTGGGCGCTCGTCGGTGCGATTGCCGCCGGTCTCGCCGCGCACGCCACCGGGCGCAGGGTCCGTCTCTGGACGGTGGTGTGGACGGTCGCCGCGCTGACGCTGCTGCTCGTCCCGGCACTGATCGAGGCCTCCTGGCCGGTGGTACTGGCGCTGCTCGCCGCGGCGGGCGCCGGATCGATCGCCCTGCACGGTGGGAAGCGCTGGCCCGGCGTGGTGCTCGGCGCCCTCGGCATGTGGTCGCACCTGATCCCCGGCCTGGCCTGGTCGGTGCTCGCGCTGCGCAACCGCCAGTACCCGGCGCGGGACCGGGTCGTCTCCGTGGTCAAGGCGGTGGCGGTGTCGCTGGCGCTGCTGCTGGTCTTCGGCGCGCTCTTCGCCAGCGCCGATGCAGCCGTCGCCGAGCTCCTGGGCGACCTGATGCCGAGCATCGACGCCGACGACGTGCCGATGAGGCTGCTGCTCTTCGCGGTCGGTCTGCTGGTGGCGCTGGCTGCCGCGCACACCGCCGCCGGGCCGCGCCGGTTCGACCGCTTCCCGGTGAAGCCGGGCCGCGAGCGGGGGCGCCTGGAGTGGGCCCTTCCGCTGACCGCCCTGAACCTGCTCTTCGGTGCCTTCGTCGCCGTCCAGGCCGCGGTCTTCGTCGGCGGTTACGAGTCGGTGATGCGCAAGCCCGGCGTGCTCCCCGCCGAGTACGCTCGCCAGGGCTTCTGGCAACTGCTGATCGTCACCCTGCTGGTGCTCGTCGTCCTCGGGCTCGCCCGCCGCTGGGCACCGCGCTCCACCGCCGGCGACCGGCTGATGGCCAAGAGCCTGCTGTCGCTGCTGTGCACCCTGACCCTGGTGGTCGTCGCCTCCGCCCTGTACCGGATGCACCGTTACGTGGACAACTTCGGCCTGACGCGGCTTCGGATCTCGGTGGCCGCGGTGGAGATCTGGCTGGGTGTCGTCCTGGTGCTGGTGCTGGTCGGCGGCCTGGTCGCCACCGCCCGCTGGCTGCCGCGGGCCGTGGTGCTGAGCGCCGCCGCCGCGACCGCGGTCTTCGGTCTGATCAGCCCGGACGCACTGATCGCCGAGCAGAACGTGCACCGCTTCGAGCAGTCCGGCCGGATCGACGTCGGCTACCTGCGAGACCTCTCCGCCGACGCCGTGCCCGCCCTGGACCGGCTGCCCGAGGACCAACGCACCTGCGCCCTGCAGAAGATCGCCTCGGATCTCGACGCGGAGCACCTGCCCTGGTACGCCACCAGCCTCGCCGAGGCCCGCGCCCGGGAGATCCTGCGGGACCGCCCGGTGCCCCTCACCGGGCGCAGCTCCTGCCTCCGGGTCGGCGTCCGTACGGACCGGCTCTACGGCGAGTACGACTACTGACCGGTGCGGCCCCCGTCGGCACGGCTGGCGGCGGGCCGGATCCTCCGATCCGGGTGGCGGGCCCTCGGCCCGCCACCCGTCGGTGTGTCAGAGGGCCACGCCGGCGGCTCCCTCCGAGGGCAGGTCACTCGCCTTGGCCTTCACCACGACGAGCGACACCACCAGTGCGACGACCGCCAGCAAGGCGCCCACGATGAACGCCTGCCCGATGCCGTGCGCCAGCGTCTCGCTGTACGCCGCGCTGCCGACCGGGAACTCGTGCGTGCGCTGGAACAGCTGCGCCTGCTCCGGGCTCGCGCTCTGCAGGAAGCCGGGCACGAGGTCGGTGGCCTTGGACTTCGCCGCGGTGCTGAACACCGTGGTCAGGATCGACAGGCCGAGCGCGCCACCGATCTGCTGCACCGAGTTCAGCAGGCCGGAGGCCGCGCCGGTCTCCTGGTTCGGCACGCCGGACACGGCGATCAGCATCACCGGGACGAAGATCAGGCCCATGCCGAAGCCGAAGATGACCGTCGGGCCGAGGATGCCGTCCACGTAGCCGCTGTCGGCCTTGAGCTGCGTCAGCCAGGTCAGGCCGATCGCCACCAGGGCGGCGCCGCCGGCCATGAACACCTTCGGGCCGAGCTTGGCCTGGAAGGCCGAGGCGATCTGCGCGGCCACGATGATCGAGGCGCTGATCGGCAGGAACGCCACGCCGGCCTTCAGCGGGCTGTAGTGGATCACGGTCTGCACGAAGATCGTGATGTAGAAGAAGATGCCGAACATCGCCGCGGCGAGGCAGAGCATCATGATCAGGCCACCGGTGCGGTTGCGGTCGCGGAACAGGTGCAGCGGGGTGATCGGCTGCGCCGTCCGCCGCTCGATGACCACGAAGGCGGCCATCAGCAGCACGCCCGCGGCGAAGGAGACGAGCGTCAGTGCGTCGCTCCAGCCGTCCGAGGCGGCGCGGATGAAGCCGTAGACCAGGGCCACCAGGCCGACCGTCGAGGTCAGTGCACCGGGCAGGTCGAAGCGGCCCTCCGTGCGCTCCGACTCGGTGATGTACATCGGTGCGGCGATCGCGATGAGCGCGGCGATCGGCACGTTGACGAAGAACACCCAGCGCCAGTCGAGGTATTCGGTGAGCAGGCCGCCGGCCAGCAGGCCGATCGCCGCACCCGAGCCCGCGACGGCCGAGAACACGCCGAAGGCGCGGTTGCGCTCCGGCCCCTCCTCGAAGTTGCTGGCGATCAGCGCGAAGGCCGTGGGTGAGCAGATCGCGCCGCCGAGGCCCTGCAGGGCGCGGGCGAGGAGCAGCATCGTCGAGTCCTGCGCCAGGCCGCCGAGCAGCGAGGCGAAGCCGAACAGCAGGGTGCCCACGATGAACACCCGGCGCCGGCCGAGGATGTCGCCGAGGCGGCCGCCCAGCAGCAGCAGGCCGCCGAAGGCAAGGGTGTACGCGTTGATCACCCAGGAGAGGGTGGTGTCGGAGAAACCGAGGTCGCCCTTGATGTGCGGCAGGGCGATGTTCACGATCGTCGCGTCGAGCACGACCATCAGCTGGGTGGCCGCGATGACGGTGAGGGTGACGCCCTTGCGCGGGCCGCGCCCGGCTTTCGTCGGTGTCGGTGTACCGACCGTGTCGGAGATTGCCACGTGATTGCCCCCTGTTGGTCCCGCACCGTGGGGTGGTGCGGGAGAGATGCGCCCTGACGTGCGAGGTTGTAACCCTCGCCGGCGGCCGGCCCCGGCCGTGCGGGCACTGTTAAGGAACGGACTCGTTCACTATCATGTGGACGATATCGGCTGGCGATTGTGAACGCAAGCGTTCTCTAGGGTGGTGACGATGGATCAGCTGGTGCGGCGCCAGATGTCTGACGAGCCGTCGGGTGGGGTGTTCCCGGCGAGATGCGCGCCGGTCGCACCCGGCGGTGCGACGCGGGCCGTACCGCCCCCGGCGAGCGCCTCGCCCCTGCCACCCCTCGAGGGGGACAGGCGCGTGCCCGACGCCGTGCCCGGTGCCGTCCCCGGGGAGGCCGGTGCCGTGACCGCCGTGCCGCGGCGGCGCGGCCGCGCACTGGAGGCCGCGATCTTCGAGGCCACCCTCGAGCTCCTCACCTCCGGCGGATTCGCCCGGCTGACGATGGAAGGCGTCGCCGGGGCCGCGCAGACCGGCAAGGCCGCGTTGTACCGGCGCTGGGCGTCGAAGGCGGATCTGGTCGTGCACGCCCTGGGGGCCACTCTGCCACCCCCCGCGGACATCCCCGACCTCGGGTCGGTCCGTTCGGAGTTGCTGCAGCTCATGGGCAGGCTCGGCGGGATCATGAACTCCCCGGCCGGGCACGCCATCCGCGTCCTGATGGCCGAACTCGACCACGAACAGGCCCTCGCCTTCAAGGACTTCCTCGACGGCCGGGTGCTCCGCCCGGCCAACGCCGCGATGCTGGCCATCCTCGGCCGCGGCGAGCGGCGCGGCGACGTCCGCCGGGGCGCGGCCACCCCGATCGTCGCCGACGTCGCACCCGCGATGCTGCTCTACCGCGCCAAGGTCTGCGACGGCCCCCTCGACGAGGACTTCTGCGGGGACCTGGTCGACCAGGTGCTCATCCCGATGGTCCGGCCGTAGGGGAACGGGCACCCGTCGGGGGCGCGGGGAACTGCGCAGGCCGAGTGTCCGGACGGCGCGGGCGGGCCGTGACCTGCGGGGCGGCCCGCATCCGAATCGCGCGGTTCTCCCCCGGCCTTCGGCCGGGAGGTGCCCCCACGCGCCCCGGGCGGGTGCGCCCGTGTGCCTCGGGGGCGTGCCCGGGGACGTAGGCTGGTGCCGCCGGAGCGACACGAATGGACCGCCATGCCCTACGACCCCCCGACCCACTCGGTCGAGCGTTCGCTGCGCCGGGCCGGAGCCGGCGTCGTGGCCGGCCTGGACGAGGTCGGCCGCGGTGCCTGGGCCGGCCCGGTCACGGTCGGTGCCGCGGTCACCGGGCTGCGCCGCCCGCCGGAGGGCCTCACCGACTCCAAGCTCCTCACCGTGAAGCGGCGCGAGGCCCTCGCCCCCGTGCTCGCGGACTGGGTCACCGCGTACGCGCTCGGCCACGCCTCCCCGCAGGAGTGCGACGAGTTGGGCATGACCGCCGCGCTCCGGCTGGCGGCCGAGCGGGCGCTCGCCGCGCTCCCGGTCCGCCCCGACGCCGTCATCCTCGACGGCAAGCACGACTACCTCGGCGGCTCCTGGCAGGTCCGCACCGTGATCAAGGGCGACCAGTCCTGCGTCTGCGTCTCCGCCGCCTCCGTCCTGGCCAAGGTGCAGCGCGACCGGATGATGGCCGAGCTCGGCGCCGGCCACCCCGCGTACGGCTTCGAGGACAACGCGGGCTACCCCTCGCCGGTGCACCGGGCGGCGCTGGAGGAGTTCGGCCCGACCGCCGAGCACCGGCTGTCCTGGGCCTACCTCGACGCGCTGCCGCGCTGGCGCCACCTCAGGCGCTTCCGCGAGCCCGAGCCGGCGGACGAGCAGCTCACACTGGGTTTCTGACGCCGCGTCGGACTGTCGGAGGCCCGCCCGAACGCTCCGTCGGGCGCCCGACAGGTGGGGTGCCCGTGCGCATCCGACCGGCATTTGATAGACATCCGGGTATGCCTGTCTTCCCCGAGGAGCCGGAGATTCACGAGAGTATCCCGGGCCCCGGCGTTCCCTTCCCCCGCAAGTCGGACGCATCCAGCCCCCGTACGCCTTCCGTCAACCCCGCTGCCTCCGGCGTCGTGCCGGGCCAGCGGCCTGCGCCGCCCCGTCCGGCGCCCCGCCCCGCCCCTCCGAGAGCCGCTGGTGCCGCCCCGGCTTCGCGCCCCGTGCCGAAGCCCGGCCCGGGCCCCCGTCGTGCAGCTCCGGCCGTCCGCCTCGTCCCCGCCGGTGCGCAGGACGCGGTCGAGCGTGCCGACGAGACGGTGGACCAACTGCTCGAGGCCGGCCGCAGCCCCGGCGACATCCTGGTGCTCACCGTCGGCGAGCCGCACCCCTGGCAGCAGCACGAGCTGTCCTTCGGCGAGGAGCGCTACTGGGCGCAGCTGGCCGAGGCCGCCGACGTGTTCTACGCCGATGCCGCCACCAAGCGCCCGCTGCGCCGCGATGTCGTGGTGCTGGTGGTGAACGCCGCGGGCGGCAACCGGGTCGCCCAGGCCGCCACCCGTGCCGCCGAGCGCGCCGGTTCGCTGCTGGTGGTGTGCGGCGGCACCGACACGGTCGCGCCGCTGTTCCCGGGTGCGGAGCGGCCCGTTCCCGCCTGATCGCACGGCCCGCTCGAGGTTCGCCCCGCGGTGCCGCCCGCCCTGTTCGGCGGGCGGCCGCGCGGCGTCGTTCGACCCCGGTGGCCCGGTTGCCTCGGCCCTCAGCGCACTGCCGCGTGGCGAAGCGCGCCCAGCGAGGAGACGGCTCCGACGGGTGCCGCCCGGCGCTGCCTGCGTGCCGGCTCGTGCGCGGTGCGCGGCGCCAGCTCGGTGACCGTGTGCAGCGGACCGTCGGCCCACGATCCCGAGTGGGGGTTGCGGCCGCGCCGTCCGTCGCCCAGCGAGTGCCAGCCGGTCGGTGTCAGCGTGATGTACGAGCCGCAGCGCAGCCCGTGCAGTGCGGCGGCGTCGCGCAGGGCCCACATCCAGGCGCCGTCCTGGGGCGTCCACTCCGGTGAGCCGTCGCGGCAGCGCAGCAGCACTGCCGTGCGGATCGGGGCGGACAGCCGCAGGTCGTGCGGGATCACCTGGCGCAGGTGGGAGAGGATCGCGTTGCGGTGCTGCCAGCCGTCGGTGACGTGCTGGCGGGTGCTGAAGGAGGCCGAGGCCACGAGCTGGTGCGACGCGTCCAGGACGGCGATGACCGTCGTGCCGGGCTGCGGCAGGTGCCGTTGGTGCAGCTCGCGGACGAAGTCGCGCGGAGCGCGCAGCAGCGGTATGTCCGACTCGGACCAGGCCTTCGGTTCGATGATCCGTCTGGCGGTGGGAAGACCCCGACCGTGGTCCCTGCGGTTGATCACGATCCTCCTTCCCGGTCCGCCGGCAGCTGCCGCGGCTGTGTGTGGGTACGCCAAACACCGGGTCTTGCGACCAGGTCTTGGGTACGGCCCAATTCTCCCGTCAGATCGGCCCGAGCGGCAATGAGGAAATGACGACCGCCGCCCGAAAACGGCGTTCTGCCGGATATATTCCACCACCTTCCCGGGGCCATTCGCCTGACGGAGGCCCGACGCCCGGGGGAAGCCGGGATTACCGCCCGGTGGCCCGCCGGTGAACGTCCCTGAGTGCCATGATCGAAATGCACGCAGTGCCTCGTCGGCGGCGGTGGAGGCGACTCGTCCGTGGCTCGCCGACGTGCCCGCCCGAGGCCGTGGAGGTGTCCGCAGGCGGCGCCGCCGAACCGGTGACGGCTCAGGCCTGGACGGCGAGCACCAGCGGCAGCACCCCGGTCGCGCCGGCCCGGCGCAGCAGCCGTGCGGCGACGGTCACCGTCCAGCCCGAGTCCACCAGGTCGTCGACCAGCAGGACGGGGCCCTCGGCCGCGGAGAGCGCGGCGCCGAGCTCGTCGGGGACGACCAGCGTGCCGGCCAGCGAGTGCAGGCGCTGGGCGCTGTTGCTGCGCGGGCCGTGCGGCGGGCGGCCCGTCGCGTACTCCACCCGCCCCAGCAGCGGGAGCCGGCCGATCGCGGCGATCCGCGCACCGAGGCTCTCCACCAGCTGCGGCCGTGTGGCGGAGGCCATCGTCACCACGCCGACCGGGCGGGCCGACCGGTTGCCGTCCGGGCCCTCGGGGCCGGCCCAGCCGCCGGGGCCGCGCGCCCAGTCGGCCAGGACGCCGACCAGGGCGTCCACCACCTCGGTGGGGACGGGGCCGTCCGGCGCCGACTCGGCGAGCAGCGAGCGCAGCCGGGTGCCCCAGCCGATGTCGGAGAGCCGCCCCAGGGCGCGGCCGGTCTCGGCCTGCTCGCCGGCGGGGATGCGGCCCTTGAGCGGCACCCCGAGCGTGTCCATCCCCGTCGGCCACAGCCGCCGGGGCTCGAATTCCACGCCCGGCCGGCCGAGCGCCGCCCGGGCCGCCGCCAGCGCCTCGGCCGACACCTCGGCGCCGTGGGCGGGGCCCGCGCAGTTGTCGCACCGCCCGCAGGGGGCGGCCTCCGGGTCGTCGAGCTGGCGCCGCAGGAACTCCATCCGGCAGGCGGTCGAGGCGGCGTACTCGCGCATCGCCTGCTGCTCGGCCTCGCGCGCCGCGGCGACCTTGGCGTACCGCGGCGCGTCGTACGCCCACGGCCGGCCGGTGGCCTCCCAGCCGCCGCGGACCCGGCGGACCGCGCCGTCCACGTCCAGCACCTTGAGCATGGTCTCCAGTCGGTTCCGCCGGAGGTCCACCCGGGCCTCCAGGGCGGCGGTGGACAGCGGGCGGCCCGCCTCCGCGAGCGCGTCGATAGTCCGCCGGACCTGGTCCTCCGGGGGGAAGCCGAGCGAGGCGAAGTACCGCCAGATCGCCTCGTCCTCCCGGCCCGGCAGCAGCAGCACCTCCGCCCGGTCCACCCCGCGGCCGGCCCGCCCGACCTGCTGGTAGTACGCGATGGGCGAGCCCGGGGAGCCCAGGTGCACCACGAAGCCGAGATCCGGCTTGTCGAAGCCCATCCCGAGCGCGGACGTCGCCACCAGCGCCTTGACCCGGTTGGCCAGCAGGTCGGCCTCGGCGCTGCGGCGGTCGGCGTCCTCCGTCCGCCCGGAGTACGAGGCCACCGGATAGCCGCGGGAGCGCAGGAACGCCGTCACCTCGTCCGCCGCGGCGACGGTGAGGGTGTAGACGATGCCGGAGCCGGGCAGCTCGGCGAGGTGGTCGGCCAGCCACGCCAGGCGGTGGGCCGCGTCGGGCAGGGGGAGCACGCCGAGGGTGAGGCTCTCCCGGTCCAGCGGGCCGCGCAGGACCAGTGCGGGCGCAGCGGCCGGCCGGCCCGCCTCCCCGGCGGCGGACCGGTCGGGCGCGCCGGTGCCGAGCTGCTCGGCCACGTCGGCGGTGACCCGGGCGTTGGCCGTGGCGGTCGTCGCCAGGACCGGCACGCCGGGGGAGAGGTCGGCCAGCATCGTCCGCAGCCGGCGGTAGTCGGGCCGGAAGTCGTGGCCCCAGTCGGAGATGCAGTGCGCCTCGTCGACGACCAGCAGGCCGGTGGAGGCGGCGAGCTTCGGCAGCACCTGGTCGCGGAAGTCCGGGTTGTTCAGCCGCTCCGGGCTGACCAGCAGGATGTCGACGGCGCCCGCCGCCACCTCGGCCTGGATCTCGTCCCACTCCTGCGGGTTGGCGGAGTTGATCGTCCGGGCGTGGATGCCGGCCCGGGACGCGGAGTCGACCTGGTTGCGCATCAGTGCGAGCAGCGGCGAGACGATCACCGTCGGGCCGGCCCCGGCAGAGCGCAGCAGGGCGGTGGCGATGAAGTAGACGGCCGACTTGCCCCAGCCGGTGCGCTGCACCACCAGCGCCCGCCTGCGGTCGACCACCAGTGCCTCGACGGCCCGCCACTGGTCCTCCCGGAGCACCGAGGCGGGCCCGGCCAGCTCGCGCAGGACGGCCTCCGCCCGCTCGCGGACAGCGGCACGATCCGCAGGCCCGGCGGCGTCCGGGCCCTCCGCGGCGGAACGGTCGGCTGCGGCGCCGGCCTCTGCGCGGTCGGCGTCGTCGGTGGGGCGGGGAGTGCGCTCGTCCATGGGTTCATGCATACCGCGTTCCGCCGACAATCGGCCAATACGGGGCTGCGCCGGTGGACCGGACGTACGGCGCGGGAGAAATAGTCGGACAGAATGCCTGACATTCGATCAGTTCAATTGAATGGTAGGGGTTTTGCGTTTCGACCGTGGTGGGAGTGCCGGCCGCGGATTTATCCACAGGTTTTTCCACAGGCCGGATCCCGCGGTCGAAATTGCGGCACTCTTCGGGCCATGAACCACGACGAGCACCGCACCCCGTCGGCCGGCCCCCTCGCAGGCCCGCCGACCACCCTCCTCCCGATGCAGATGCGCGGCCCGGCCGACATGGCCGAAATGCTCCCCTACCTGCTCGGCTTCTTCCCCGACGACAGCATCGTCGCCGTCGGCCTGCAGGGGCCCTCCCTCCAGCAGGGCGGCGTCGTCCGGGTCGACATCCCCGAGGACCCTGCGCACTGGCAGCCCGTCGCACGCGATATCGCCGCCCTGCTGATGGACCTCTCCGAGAAGCGCGACCGCCGCCCCGACCAGGTGCTGCTCTACCTCGTACGCGATCCCGTCGACGCCGCCGAGGCACCGGGCGGCGCACCGCCGGGCGGCCACCGGCCGGTGGAGTCGCTGCGCCCGCTCGCCGACCGGCTCGCGGCGGCCTTCCGCGGAGCGGGCGTGGCGGTGAAGGAGTCGCTGTGCGTCTCGGGCGGCCGCTGGTGGTCCTTCCTGTGCACCCGCCCCGGCTGCTGCGACCCCTCCGGCACACCGATCAGACCGTCCCACCTGCCCAGCCCCATCGCGGCCGCCGCGGCCTTCGCCGGCCTGGCGCCGCGGGGCAGCCGCAGGTCCATCGTCGCCGGGCTGGCCCCGGTCGGGCCGCCGGCCGCGGACGTCCAGCGACAGGAGATCGAGCGGGCCGGGCCGGGCTTCCTCCAGGAGCTCGCGGTGGGCCGCGCCCACACGGTCGACCGCACGGGCGCACTGCTCGCCGAGGTGATGGCGGAGTTCCGCGACGGTGCACGCGAGATCGACCCGGAGCGCACCGCCCGGCTCCTGCTGGGCCTGCAGGACAAACTCGGCCGGGACCGCGGCGCGGAGTTCGCCGAGCCGGACGAACTGGCCACCGCCCAGCGCGTCTGGCGGTTCCTCGTCCAACGCTGCGTGAGCCCGTTCGAACACCTCGCCCCGCCGCCGCTCACGCTGCTCGCCTGGACGGCCTGGCTGGCCGGCGACACCGCCACCGCCCGGATCATGCTCTCCCGGGCACTGGAGGTCGACGCCCGCTACACCCTCGCCCAGCTGCTGTACGAGTCCATCAACGGCGGCCTCGCCCCCGAGCGGCTGCTGGAGAGCGTCCGCGAACAGCGCGCGGGCCGCCGCCCGGCAGCGCCCTGCACCGGGCAGAGCCCCGGCGGGACACCCCGGGGGCCGGTCTTCCGAACCCGGCCGACCGGCGGCCCCGCCGAAGGCCGAACGGAGGGCCGCACCGAGGGCCAGGACGCCGACCGGACGCCCGACCGCATCGCCCCCGCCGGCCCCTCCTCCGGCCACCACGAGGGGCACAGCCCCGAACCCGAACCCGAAACCGGGCCCGAACCGGCGGCCGGTCCCCCGGCCGGCCGCGAACCCTCGCACGGACCCGACCCCGCACCGGACGGCGGCGCCGCACCGGTGGCCCGGCCGTCGGGCTGCGGCCGACCCCACGGTCCGGTGCGCCCGCCCGCGCGGCCGCCCGTGCGGGCATCCCGGGGCCGTCCGGCCCCGCAGGCCCGCCCCGGCATCGGCGGAGCCGTCGGGCGGGCCCTCGGACAGCGCCGTGCCCAGCGGCCGACAGGCCGCTGACGTGCGGCCCGATCAGAGGGTCCGGGTCCGGTGCCCGCCGCTACACCTCGCCGCGGGCCATCCGGATCAGACGGTCGAGCACCACCCGGCCGCTCACCCGCAGCGCGTCGTGCTCCCACTCGTTGGTCAGCCAGAACCGCAGGTTGCGCACGGCCCGCGCGGTCTCCAGCGAGTCGGCGGTGTCCACGTACATGTCGTCGAAGTAGACGGCCGCGAACACCGGCACCTCGTTGGCCGCCAGCCGCTCGGGGGAGTACAGGTCGGGCCAGTCGCGGCGCTCCGCGAGCAGCTGCGCCGTCTCGCGCAGCGGCCGGAGCGCCGGGTCGGTCTCGAACATCCAGGGGTAGATCATCTCCCCGGTGAACAGCACCGGAGCGTCCGAGCCGAGCGCGGCCTCGGCGTCGAAGGCGGGGAACTCCTTGCGGACACGCTCGGCGGCCCAGGCCGTGCCCGCCGGGTCCACCGAGCGCTGGCCGTAGATCGACTCGTGCAGCACCGCGTACAGCGGGTTCTGCGCGAAGGACAGCTGCGCCTGCGCCCCGGCGAGGAAGGTGTCGGACAGCTCCGGCCCGTCGACGCCCTCGACCCAGGCCTCCTCCAACAGGTAGTGGAGGGCCCCCGAGCCGCTCCCGGCACCGAGCATCAGGCCCAGGGCCTGGAAGGCCTGCACGGTCAGCAGCCCGCCGTCCGGCAGCGCCGCCGGCCGCTTCGCCAGGTGCGCCGCGATCCTGCGGACGGCGGCCACGTCCTGCGGGTGACGGGCGTAGTGCGCCGCGTTCTTCGCAGCCACCCGTGGGTACGCCGCGCGGTAGACGTCGTCCGCCGAGGCGCGCAGCCCCGCGAGCCCGCCGGTGACGAACGCCTCACGGAGCCTCTCGGGCGCCAGCGACAGGTACGTCAGGGTGCAGAAGCCGCCGAAGCTCTGGCCGAGGAGGCTCCACCTGCCCTGGTCGCCGAGCAGCAGACGGCGGATCAGCTCGGCGTCCCGGACGATCGAGTCGGCACGGAAGTGCGCCAGGTACTCGGCCTGCTCGGCCGGCCCGCCGCGGCGGGCCAGCGTCTGCCGGTTGGCCGGGGTCGACCGTCCCGTGCCGCGCTGGTCCAGCAGCAGCACCCGGTAGTCGTCCAGGGCCCGGTTCAGCCAGTCGTCGCGCCCCAGCGGTCGGCCGGCCTTGCCGCCCGGGCCGCCCTGCAGGTACAGCAGCCAGGGCAGGTCGTCGTGCTCCCGGCCGGAGGCCACGACCTCGCGGGCGTACACCTCGATCCGTTCGCCCTCCGGCCGCTGGTGGTCGAGCGGCACCCGGAAGACGTGGTCCGTGGTGACGATTCCGGGCAGTCGGCCGACGGTGGACATGCAGCTCCTCGGTACGTGCTGGTCGCAGGCGCGGTGCGACGCGCGTCGACCATGTTCCGGGTACGAGCGCCGCCGATCCGCACCGTATCCTGGCGGCGGACGGGAGCCGGTGGGGGAGGGCCACCGAGGTGGCCGAGCCGCTTCCGGCGGCCGGGGCGGGCAGCGTCGACGGGGGTGACGGGGTCGGCCGGGCGGTCGCGCCGGGCCGGCGCGCCACTGCCGCCGTACGGGGCGGCGTGACCTGCGGCACATGCAGGACGTTCACCCAACGGGGCCGGGCGGCACCGCCCGCCCGCAGGCCCTGCACCGAGCCGACGTGCACCGCACCACCGGTGCGCGCATGCCGACACCGGCCGGGCCGGACGGGCAGCGCGGAGCAACGGCCGGTACCGGCCGTGCGGTGCGTGGACGGACCGCCTGCCCCCACCGATCGACCTGCCCCACCGGCAGAGCAGCACACCTGCCCCACCGGCAGAGCAGCACAGACCGCGAACGAGCACGCTCGCGGTCGACCGGCCCAGCAGCAGCCGGCCGACCGAGGGGAGGAGAGATCGGTGACCGTCTCCAGGCCACCACAGCCGGGCGCACCGGCACCGTCGGCGACCACACCGCCGCCGCCCGCGCCCGCCGCACCGCCCACCGGGCCGGTGCCGCCGCCCTCCGGACCTCCGGCACCCCCCGTGCCGCCGGTCCGCCAGGGGCCCGCGGTCCCCCCGGTGCCGTCCGCACCTCCGGCACCGGCGGCGCCGCCAACACCCTTCGCACCCCCGCAACCGGCGGCACCGCCCACGGGCGCCCCGCCCGGGGGTGCAGCGGGGCCGCGTCCGGGCCGAGCACCGGCCGGCGCGCCGCCCGCCGGTCCGCCGCCCGCCGGTCCGCCGACCACCATCCCGCCCTACGGCGTCCCGCTGACACCGACCCCGCCGTACGGCGTGCCGGTGCCGCCCGCCGGGCCCGCCCAGTCGAGACCGCCTGCGCCGCCGCGGCCCCAGACCGCGACCGCCCACGACATGCTGTTCTGCGTGGCAGCCCCGGCGATGGCCGCGTCCGGCATCGACGGGCAGCTCCGCGGGCAGGGGCTCCAGGGCTTCTACCGGTCCGGCATGCGCACCCTGGCACGGATGGAGCTGCGCCTCGGCGGCATCGAGCCGATGCCCCTCCAGGGCGCCCTCACCTCCGCCGCCGAGGCCCGCTTCGTCGGCAGCGTCCGCATCCCCGGCGACCCGGACCCCGACCCGGCACTCACCGTCGAACGCCTGCGCCACGCCGACGGCACGGAGACGGTCACCGTCCGCAACGCGGGCGGCCGCCCGGCCCGCCTGCCGTTGGAGATCACCCTCGGCACCGACCTCGGCCTGCTGGGAGACATCGCGGCCGGCCAGCGCGCCGCCGACCTGCCGAGCCAGGTCCAGTCGTCCGGCCTGCGCTGGTCGGGCGCCGGCCGCAGCGCCACCGTCTCCGCGCGGCCCTCCCCGCACGCCGTACTGGCCGGCGCGGGTGTGCTCCGCTGGGACCTCGAGGTGCAGCCCGGCGCCCGCTGGTCCGTCGAACTGCGCAGCGAACTGGAGAGCGCCCCGGCCGGCAGCCGGCCGCCCACCGGCCGCGGCCAGGGCGTCCCGCTGCCCTGGGCCGAGCCCGAGGTGCGCTGCGACGACGCCCGGGCCGAGCGCCTGGTGCCGAGCTCCCTCGACGCACTGGGTGCCCTGCTCCTCGCCGACGCCGACCGTCCGACCGACCTGTACACGGCCTCCGGCGCGCCGTGGCGGTTCGGCCTCACCCCGGCCGACGCCCTGTGGGCGGCCCGCTGGACGCTGCCGCTCGGCACCCGCCTCGCGGCCGGCACCCTCCGTGCCCTGGCACGCCGTCAGCACACCGGTCGGCCGCCCGGAGCCACCGGCCCGGCAGGTGCGGCCGGAGCGGCCGGGCAGCTCCCGGACGGGCTCGTCCCCGGCCCGATGCGACACGGCGGCCCCGAGCTGCCGCCCTCCTGCACCGCCACGGAGGCCACCCTGCTGTTCGTCACCGTGCTGGCCGAGGCCTGGCGTTGGGGCCTGCCTCGGC
Source organism: Kitasatospora sp. NPDC051914 (assembly GCF_040680995.1). Classification (NCBI taxonomy): domain Bacteria; kingdom Bacillati; phylum Actinomycetota; class Actinomycetes; order Kitasatosporales; family Streptomycetaceae; genus Kitasatospora; species Kitasatospora sp. NPDC051914. The sequence goes on along the minus strand of NZ_JBFAXX010000013.1, from coordinate 50,484 downwards.
ACGAGGTGATAGAGCTGCTGCCGGCCGTCGAGCGCGCCCTGGCCGCCCTGCGCAGCTCGGTCGCCGAAGGGCCGGACGGACCCGAGGGGTTCGTCGTCGACCTCAGCCGCTCGCCCGAGGACAGGTCCACCCGCTCGGCCGCGGCCCGCTGCGAGGTGCAGGCGCAGGCCTACCGGGCGGCGCTGCACGGCGCCGAGCTGCTCGCGGCCTTCGCCCGGCCGGGAGCGGCCGAGTGGCGCAGCTGGGCCGCGGCGCTCCGGGAGCGTTTCCGGGAGCGGTTCTGGATCGACGACCTGTCGGGCGGGCGTCCCGCCGCCGCACTGCTCGGCGGCGGGCGGACGGTCCCCGCGGTGGCGTCCTCCTTCGTGCACCTGCTCGACGTCGGCCTCTCCCGGGACGGCGAGCTGCACGAGGGCCTGCTCGACCGGGAGCAGACCCGGCTCCTCGCCCAGCGCCTGACCGCTCCTGAGCTGGACTGCGGCTGGGGCCTGCGGACACTCGGCGGCAAGTCGCCGCGGTTCAATCCGCTCGGCCACCGCAGCGGCGCCGTCCGGGTGCACGAGACGGCGCTGGCCGTGGCCGGCCTCGCCGACAGCGGCCTGGAGCGGGAGGCGGGGCTGCTGCTGGAGGGCCTGCTGGGTGCCGCCGAGCACTTCGACGGCAGACTGCCGGAGATGTACGCGGGGGAGCAGCGGGTGACCGGATGCCCGCCGGTGCCGCACCCGGCTGCGTGCCGGCCCGCCGCCCTGTCGGCGGCGGCCGGGGTCCATCTCGTCCTTTCCATGGCCGGCGTCCGCCCGGACGTGCCGGGCGGGCGGGTGGTCGTCCGCCCGGCCGCCAGCACGCCGTTGGGCGAACTCCAGCTGACCGGACTGCGGGTGGCGGAGGAGCCGTTCTCGGTCCGGGTCAGCCGGATCGGCGTGGCCGTCGTGGAGGAGGCTTCGCCGCAGCTGCAGCTCGGCGCGGGCTGACCCGTTCCCCCGAGGCGTCACCCCGGGGGTGCCCCGCCGAGGGCCTCCCGGGGCACCCGCCCGCGCACAGCACCGGCCGGGGCACTCGCGGCACGTCGGCTCCGCCCCGCCCGCCCCGCCTATCCGGGCCGCTCCACCCGCCCCGCCCGCCCGGGCCGTCCGTTCGGGAGCATCCGGTCGGGCCGGCCTCCCGGTACTCTGTGTTTATCGTCAGAAAGACGACTATGATCGTCGTCATGTCGCGCTATGACCCGTCGGCCTTCCCCCCGTTCGCCGTCACCGTCGACCTGGTGGTACTGACGGTCCGGGACCACGAGCTGTGCGCGCTGCTGGTCCGACGGGGCGAGCCGCCCTTCCAGGGGTACTGGGCCCTGCCCGGCGGCTTCGTGCGCCCGGACGAGGGCCTGGGCGAGGCGGCGTCCCGCGAACTCGCCGAGGAGACCGGGCTGCGTGCGCACTCCGCACCCGGCCAGTCCGCGGCCGGCGTCCACCTGGAGCAACTCGCCACGTACGGCCACCCGCAGCGCGACCCGCGCATGCGCGTGGTCAGCGTCGCCCACCTGGTACTCGCCCCCGACCTGCCCACCCCGCGCCCCGGCGGCGACGCCAGCAGTGCCCGCTGGGCCCCCGTCCGCGATCTGCTCGACGACAGGCCCGCCGACGGCGTCCCGCTCGCCTTCGACCACGGCCGGATCCTCGGCGACGGCGTGGAACGCGCCCGCTCCAAGATCGAGTACTCCTCGCTGGCCACGGCCTTCTGCCCGCCCGAGTTCACCGTCGGCGAGCTGCGCCGGGTCTACGAGGCGGTGTGGGGCGTGGTCCTCGACCCGAGGAACTTCCACCGCAAGGTCACCGGCACCCCGGGCTTCCTGCTGCCGTCCGGCGGAACGACGACCCGCCAGGGCGGTCGCCCCGCCCAGCTCTTCACCGCGGGCGGGGCGACCGTCCTCAACCCGCCGATGCTCCGCCCGGAGGCCTGACCCGCCGCTGCCGCCGGGCCGGCACGCGCCCGGCCGCAGCACGCGGGCCCGGCCCCGGACCGGGGCGACCGGCTGCCCGACGGTCAGTCAACTGTTCCGTTACGTCCCCTGATCGAGTGAGGTAGACGGGCAGCGCTCCCTGTCGGCCGCCGCAATGCCCGGAATCTCCCCCGCCGAGTCCTAGGGTGCTGGCGCGGGCACGCCGGAGCACCACGCTCCGCGGGCCCGCGGCCCACCCGGTCGGCCGAGGCATGGGAGCAGCAGGCAGCGATGATCCAGATCACCGGCTTGACCAAGGTCCACCGGCGGGGCGGCCCGCCGGCGCTGCTCGACCTCACCTTCGACACCCGCCCCGGCACGCTCACCGCCCTCCTCGGCGACGAGGGCGCGGGCAAGAGCACGGCCGTCCGACTGATGGTCGAACTCGAACGCGGCCGCGGTGCCGCCCTCTTCGACGGCCGCACCTACCGCAGGCTCCGCCGCCCGGAGCACACCGTCGGCGTGGTGCTCGAGACCGGCGCGTGGGGCCTCGGCCACCCCGGCCTGCGGGCCGCCGACCACCTGCGGATGCTCGCCGCCGCCATCGGGGCGCCCGCCCGCCGCGCCGACGACCTGCTGGAGCAGACCCGCCTCGCCGGGGTCGCCACCCACCGGCTGCGCACCTTCTCCCCCGGGATGAACCGCCGCCTCGCCCTCGCCGCAGCCCTGCTCGGCGAACCCCGGGCCCTCCTGCTGGACGAGCCCACCGCCGGCCTGTCCCCGCGCAGCACCGAGTGGTTCCAGTCCTTCCTGCGCTCCTTCGCGGCCTCCGGCGGCACCGTGCTGCTCACCACCAGGGCCCCGCAGGAGGCGGCCCTGGCCGATCGCGTGATCACCCTCGTCCGCGGCCGGCAGGTCGCCGACCAGGGCGCGGCGGAGTTCCACGGCACCCGCCTCTGCCCCGAAGTGGTCGTCCGCGGCCCGCAGATGGGGCGCCTCGCGGACCTGCTGCTCGCCCAGGGCGCCCGCGTCCGCGCGGACGGCGGCTCGGGCATCGCGGTCGGCGGCGTGGCCCGCGCCGAGATCGGCGAACTCGCCCACCGCCACGGCATCCTGCTCCACGAACTCGCCGACCGGACGACAGGACGGCCGTTGCCCGCACCGACCCTCCCCGCCGGTTCCGGCCGCTCCGGCCAGACCGTCCGGCTTCGCCGAGCCTCGCTGCCCCAGCCCGCCGTACCCGCGCGCGGCGCCCTGCCGACCAGGGGCGGACCGGTCACGGCGTCGTTCCCCGGCACCGAACCGCCTCCCTCCGGCCGGCCCGTGCCCGTCGCCGGGCCGGCGCCCGCGCCCGCACCGGCGCCCACACCCGCGGAAGCGCCCGCGGATGCGCCCGCCCCCGGGCCCGCGCCCCTGCCGCCGTCGACGCCCGGCCCCTTCCCGTCCGACCGCCCGGTGTCCGGGCCCGACCGCCACCGCAGCGAGGCACCGTGAAGGCCCTGGCGTACGAGGTCCGCAGGCTCCGCAGTGTGCGGTCGACCTGGCTGACGGCTGCGGTCGTCCTGCTGTCCGGTGCCGCGGTGGCCGTCGTGATGGCCCGGCAGCAGCCGGGCCCGTCCCCGGCCGATGCAGTGCGGGCGGTCACCGCGGTGGTTCCGGTGCTGCCGTCGCCGGTCGCGGCGCTCGGGGCGGGTGTCCTCGGCGCGCTGTCCTACGCGCACGAGGTGAGCCACCCGGGCCTGCCCGCTTCCCGGGTCGCGCTGCCGCGCCGGCTCGGGCTGCTCACCGCCAAGCTGCTGGTGGTCGGCGCGGTGTGCCTCGCGCTGTCCGCGGCGACGGCCCTGCTGAACGGGTCGGTGTTCGCCCTGGCCCTGCCCCCGGGGACCGACGCCCGGGAACTGCTCGATCCCGGTGCGCAGGCCGGGGCGGTGCGGCCGCTGGCGCTGTTCGCCGTCCTGGTGGTGCTGTCCGGTTGGGCGGGCCTGCTCGCCACCTGCCTGGTGCGGAACGCCGCAGCGGGCCTGGCCCTGCTCACCGCCCTGGCCGTCCTGGGGGAGCCCCTCGCCGGGCTGCTGCTGCGCAGGACCGACCCGGACGGGGTCGCCGCGCTGCCGGCCGTCAGGGAGGTGCAGGACCTGCTGCCGTTCGAGAACGCGCTGGAGCGGCTGCGGCTCGGTGACGGGCGGGTGGCCGCCGAGGCCGTGCACCTGCCGGTGCCGGTGCTGCTGGCGATGGTGCTGGCCCCGCCCGCTCTGGGCCTGCTCGGTGCGGTCGCCGTCCAGTTCCGGCGCCGGGCGCTCTGACAGGCCGGAAGGAAGACGGGCCGGAGGGACGGGACGGGCCCCGAGGGACGGGACAGCCGGAAGGGGCGCCGACCTCGGCGTTCGTCACCCAGCGTCAATGGAAAGTGCTCCGCGTGATGTTCGAGCGGTCGAATTGGGAGGCTCTGCCTGATAAGAAGTCAATGATCCAGCCGCAGACGATCACCCTTTCGTGTGCTTTTCACGAGAATCCTCAAGCCGCGTGGGGTGATCGCCGACAAAGGACGTGTGAGTACCCTTGCGCACCCCGCCATGACCACTGCCCGTTCGGCCGACCCGATGGCCGCCGCCGACCTCGACCGCTTCCCCTACGCCGAACGGCCCGTCCCGCCCGCCCCCCGCTGGGAGGGCGCCGAGTCCGAGCTCGCCCGGGTCGGCCGCAAGACCACCAGCAGCCGCGGCCGCGGCCTGCACGGCCAGCTCGTCCAGCAGCTCGGCCAGATGATCGTCTCCGGCGACCTCGGCGCCGACCGCCCTCTCGTGCCGGAGGAGATCGGCCAGCGCTTCGAGGTCTCCCGCACCGTCGTCCGCGAGTCCCTGCGGGTCCTGGAGGCCAAGGGACTGGTCAGCGCCCGGCCCAACGTCGGCACCCGGGTCCGCCCGGTCGCCGACTGGAACCTCCTCGACCCCGACATCATCGAGTGGCGCGCCTTCGGCCCGCAGCGCGACGAGCAGCGCCGCGAGCTGTTCGAGCTGCGCTGGGCGATCGAGCCGCTGGCCGCCCGCCTCGCCGCCGGCCACGGCCGTGAGGACGTCCAGCACCGCCTGGTCGAACTGACCGAGGTCATGGCCCACGCCGCCGCCCAGGGCGACACGGTCGGCTACTCCCGGGCCGACGCCGAACTGCACGGTCTGGTCCTGCAGATGGCGGGGAACCGCATGCTGGAGCACCTCTCCGGCATCGTCTCCTGCGCCCTCCAGGTGTCCGGCGGTCCCGGCTCGACCTGCGAGCGGCCCTCGGACGCGGCGATCAGCCTGCACGCCCGCCTGGTCGACGCCCTCGGCACCGGGGACGGCACCGCGGCGGAGACGGCGATCCGGGCGCTGCTCACCGTGCACCCGGACATCGAGCACGCCGTCCCGGCACCGCGCGAACACTGATCCGGGCAGGGCGACCACCGTGCGCGAGCGCCGGACCCCACCCGGCGCCGACCCGGTACTCGACGTGAGCACCGACACCCCGGCGTCCCGCATCCGGCGCCGTCGGAACCCGCCCAGGCCGCCGGCACCTGCGCCGGGCCGTGAGCCCGGGCCGCCGGTACCGGCGCGAGCCGCGGCACCCGGCGCGAGGAGCGGATCGGACCCCGCTCCGGGCGCCGGCACCGGACCCCGCCCGGCGCAGGTGCCGCGCCCGTCCGGCCGACCGCCGTTCGGCCCCTGCACCACGGCCCTTCCGCGGCCCCGCGGCCCGTCCCCCAAGGCTTCGGGGGGCCGTGCCGGCGGGCAGTGGAGGGGCCCGGAGGCGGTTCCGCCGGTGGTGTGACCCGCGCCACGAACGGGATGCGTAACACTGGAGGGGTGGCAGCGATGTGTACGGAGCGGAAGCAGCTCCGGAATACCACCACCATGTCAGAATGCTGTGTTGGTCTGCGGCGCTGCTGCCGTCCCGCAAACCCAGTCCTCGTCCACCAGTCCGAGCCGGTCGGAGTCGACCCCGCACGTGAGCGTGCGTGATCGTCTCCGGTTCTCTCGTACGGCCGGGTACGGGTTCGAGTCCACTCATCGTCCGAGAGGTTGTTCGTGTCGGCCAGCACATCCCGTTCCCTCCCCCCCGAGATCGCCGAGTCCGCAGCACTGCTCGCGCTCATCGAGCGGGGCAAGGCCCAGGGGCAGATCGCCGGTGACGACGTGCGTCAGGCCTTCGAGGCGGACCAGATCCCGGTCACCAAGTGGAAGAACGTCATGCGCAGCCTCAACCAGGTGCTGATTGAGGAAGGAGTGGACCTCATGGTCAGTGCGGCCGAACCGGCCGGCTCCAAGCGCAAGAGCGTCGCGGCCAAGAGCACCACCAAGCGCACCGCGACCAAGACGGTCACCACCCGTACCCCGGCCGCCCCGACGAAGCCGCCGGTGCGCATCGCACCGGCTGCGACGCCGGCCGCCCCCGTGGCCGCCCCGGCCGTGGTCGCCTCCGTCGCCGCCGAGATCAGCGTGGTCGAGGCCTCCTCCTCCGAGGTCGTCGCGGCCAAGGCGGCGGCCGCCAAGAAGGCCGCGCCCGCCAAGAAGGCCGCCGCGAAGAAGACCGCCGCGCCCGCGAAGAAGACCGCCGCCAAGAAGACCGCCGCCACCAAGAAGGGCGACGAGGAGCTGCTCGGCGGCGAGGAGGAGCTGCTCGAGGACGTGGCGCTCCCCGGCGACAAGGCCGCCGAGGGTTCCGACACCCCGGAGGAGGAGTCGGAGGGCTTCGTCCTCTCCGACGACGACGAGGACGACGCGCCGGCCCAGCAGGTCGCCGTCGCCGGTGCCACCGCCGACCCGGTCAAGGACTACCTCAAGCAGATCGGCAAGGTCCCGCTGCTCAACGCCGAGCAGGAGGTCGAGCTCGCCAAGCGCATCGAGGCCGGCCTGTTCGCCGAGGACAAGCTGAGCCAGGCCGACAAGCTCGCCCCCAAGCTCAAGCGCGAGCTGGAGATCATCGCCGAGGACGGCCGCCGCGCCAAGAACCACCTGCTGGAGGCCAACCTCCGCCTGGTGGTCTCGCTGGCCAAGCGCTACACCGGCCGCGGCATGCTCTTCCTGGACCTCATCCAGGAGGGCAACCTCGGTCTGATCCGTGCGGTCGAGAAGTTCGACTACACCAAGGGCTACAAGTTCTCGACCTACGCCACCTGGTGGATCCGCCAGGCGATCACCCGCGCCATGGCCGACCAGGCCCGCACCATCCGCATCCCGGTGCACATGGTCGAGGTCATCAACAAGCTGGCCCGCGTCCAGCGCCAGATGCTCCAGGACCTGGGCCGCGAGCCCACCCCGGAGGAGCTGGCCAAGGAGCTCGACATGACCCCCGAGAAGGTCATCGAGGTCCAGAAGTACGGCCGCGAGCCCATCTCGCTGCACACCCCGCTCGGCGAGGACGGCGACAGCGAGTTCGGTGACCTGATCGAGGACTCCGAGGCGGTCGTCCCGGCCGACGCGGTCTCCTTCACCCTGCTGCAGGAGCAGCTGCACTCGGTGCTCGACACCCTGTCCGAGCGCGAGGCCGGCGTCGTCTCGATGCGCTTCGGCCTGACGGACGGTCAGCCGAAGACGCTGGACGAGATCGGCAAGGTCTACGGGGTGACCCGTGAGCGCATCCGCCAGATCGAGTCCAAGACCATGTCGAAGCTGCGGCACCCGTCGCGTTCGCAGGTCCTGCGCGACTACCTCGACTGATCCCCGGGGGAACCCCCGGAGACCCGGCGAGCCCGAAGGGGCCCGGAGCAGACGCTCCGGGCCCCTTCGGCGTTTCCGCAGCCGCCGCCACGAGGTCACTTCTCTTCCGCCGCCCGGCTCCCGTGATCGCTCGTACGGGTGGCGGTGCGCCACATGACGACACGTAAGGTAACCGCTCGACTACGCTGTGGCGGTTGTCTGTCGTCGACCACGCTTGGAGACCCAGTGCCTTCCCTGGACGCCTCCGCCTTCCGGCCCCGATCCCTCGCCCCCCGCAGCAGCCCGGGCCCGGCGCCCGCAGCCGTCGGTGCCGGCCGCGGGCGCGCACGGCGGGCGCTGGCCGCGGCGCTGCTGGCCTCACTGCCGGCCTCGCTGGTCGTGCTCGGCACCGCCGGGCCCGCCCACGCGCAGCGCAGGATCGTCGGCGGATCGACCTCCTCCACCGCCGACCACCCGTGGATGGTCGCGATCGCCAGCCGCCAGCAGTTCGGCACCACCCGCTCCGGGCAGTTCTGCGGGGGCGTGCTGGTCTCCGCGACCAAGGTGGTCACCGCCGCGCACTGCTTCTACGACGAGCGCACCGGCCGCCGCGCCGACCGGCCCGGCCTGCAGGCCGTGATCGGCCGTGACGATCTGCGCACCCGCGACGGACGGGAGGTGACGGTGCGCAGTGTGTGGATCGACCCCGGGTACGACTTCGGCCACAACCTGCGGGACGTGGCGGTGCTCACGCTCGCCGAGGCGCAGTCCGGTCGCCCGGTGATCGGCATGGTCGGCCAGGGGGAGACCGGGCCGTACGCGGCGGGCACTCCGGCGACGGTCTACGGCTGGGGCGACACCCGGGGGAACGGCAGTTACTCGCCGATCCTGCGGTCGGTCGACGTGCCGGTGATCGCCGACGAGGTGTGTTCGCGCGCCTACCCTGCGGGTGGGGACAGCCCGTACGACGCGCGGGTCATGGTCTGCGCCGGCGCCGAGCAGGGCGGGCGGGACGCCTGCCAGGGCGACAGCGGCGGGCCGCTGGTGGTCGCCGGCCGGCTGGCGGGGCTGGTGTCCTGGGGGACGGGCTGCGCGGAGGCGGCCCACCCCGGCGTCTACACCCGGGTGGCCGCGGTGAGCGACGATGTGCGCTCCGTGCTCTGACGCTCACCGTCCGACGCGGTGTCAGTCCGTGTGCACCCGCTCACGGATGGCGAGGGTCGGGACGGAAAAGGGCCGGACGGCAGGTCGATCGACCTGCCGTCCGGCCCGTCGGCCCGTGCCGACTTGGCTCGTCGCGCGAGTGCTGCGGTCAGCGCTCGTCGTCGTTGGCCGTGGCGGGCGTCGTGCTCAGACGACCCGTCTCGTCCTGTATCTCCACCGAGATCTTCTTGAGCTCGGGCTCGAACTTCCGGCCGTGGTGGGCACAGAAGAGCAGTTCTCCGCCGCTGGCGAGGACAACGCGCAGGTAGGCCTGGGCGCCGCAACGGTCGCAGCGGTCAGCCGCGGTGAGCGGGCTCGCAGGGGTCAGAACAGTAGTCACGTCGCCTCTTCTCTAGCTCGACGAGCTGTCGTACCAGGGTCAACATCCAACCAGGTCGATTTCGTTCCCGCTCGTGGCTTTTCTTCTCTGAGGATTCTGCTTGTGTTGATGAGGACGTGCCCCGGGGCCCGGCGGTTCATGCGTGCCGGTTCCCGTGGCGGCCACCCCTCGTCGAACGCCCGATCGAGGCGATGTCCGAGGTCCGCGTAGCATAATCCTCTGCTGGGTTGGAGCATAAGCCCCGTCCCGAGCACCGGTAGCCTGCATCGCAGCAGCTCCGCCGCCTGCGACCGGGTGCCACGGTCCGCCAGGAACCGTGGTGGCAGGAGGAGATGGCGTTCCGGCGCCCCGGTGCCCGGCCAAGGTCGTGTTCGCGCAGCGCGTACAGGCTGCGACGGCCGCCACACTCCGCCGTCTCGCCCTGTGAGAGCGCGTCGGGGGCGGGCGGTGGTCCGAGCAGACGAGTCAGAGAACTTCATTGAGGAGTGCAACGCCGCATGAGTGCCGAATCAGTGCCGTCCGCCCTGCTGGCCAAAGACGACGGTTCCAACTACACCGCTCGGCACCTGCTCGTCCTGGAGGGCCTGGAGGCCGTCCGCAAGCGCCCCGGCATGTACATCGGGTCCACGGACAGCCGCGGCCTGATGCACTGCCTGTGGGAGATCATCGACAACTCCGTCGACGAGGCGCTCGGCGGCTTCTGCGACCGGATCGAGGTCCTCCTGCACCACGACGGCTCGGTGGAGGTCCGCGACAACGGCCGCGGCATCCCCGTCGACGTCGAACCCAAGACCGGCCTGTCCGGCGTCGAGGTCGTCATGACCAAGCTGCACGCCGGCGGCAAGTTCGGCGGTGGCTCCTACGCCGCCTCCGGCGGTCTGCACGGCGTCGGCGCCTCCGTGGTGAACGCCCTCTCCGCCCGCCTGGACGTCGAGGTCGACCGCAGCGGCCACACCCACGCGATCAGCTTCCGGCGCGGCACCCCCGGCATCTTCACCGAGCTCTCCCCGGACGCCCCGTTCGAGGCGGCGAGCGGCCTGGTCAAGAAGGGCAGGGCCCCGCGCGGCCGCACCGGCACCCGCATCCGCTACTGGGCGGACCGGCAGATCTTCCTCAAGGACGCCCGGCTCTCCCTGGAGAGCCTGCACGCCCGCGCCCGGCAGACCGCCTTCCTCGTCCCCGGCCTCACCATCATCGTCCGTGACGAGCGCCTGACGGAGAGTGAGGAGGTCGACGAGGCGACCTTCCGCTTCGACGGCGGCATCGCCGAGTTCTGCGACTTCCTCGCGCCCGACAAGCCGATCTGCGACGTGGTGCGGCTGCACGGCGAGGGCAACTTCAAGGAGACCGTGCCCGTCCTCGACGAGCTCGGCCACATGACCCCCACCGAGGTCACCCGCCACCTCGGCGTGGACATCGCGCTGCGCTGGGGCGCCGGCTACGACACCACCATGCGCTCCTTCGTGAACATCATCGCCACCCCCAAGGGCGGCACCCACGTCACCGGCTTCGAGCGCTCCCTCGCCAAGACCGTCAACGAGGTGCTGCGCGGCGCCAAGATGCTCCGCGTCGCCGAGGACGACATCACCAAGGACGACGCCCTGGAGGGCCTCACCGCGGTGGTCACCGTCCGGCTCGCCGAGCCGCAGTTCGAGGGCCAGACCAAGGAGGTGCTCGGCACCTCGGCCGCCAACCGGATCGTCGCCGCCGTGGTCGCCAAGGAGCTGAAGGCCTTCCTGACCTCCGCCAAGAAGGACGAGAAGGTCCAGGCCCGCGCCGTCCTGGAGAAGGTCGTCGCGGCCGCCCGCACCCGGGTCGCCGCCCGGCAGCACAAGGAGGCGCAGCGCCGCAAGACCGCGCTGGAGACCTCCTCGCTGCCGGCCAAGCTGGCCGACTGCCGCAGCGACGACGTCGACCGCAGCGAACTCTTCATCGTCGAGGGGGACTCGGCGCTCGGCACCGCCAAGCTCGCGCGCAACTCCGAGTTCCAGGCGCTGCTGCCGATCCGCGGCAAGATCCTCAACGTGCAGAAGGCCTCCGTGGCCGACATGCTCAAGAACGCCGAGTGCGCTTCGATCATCCAGGTCATAGGAGCGGGCTCCGGGCGGACCTTCGACATCGACCAGGCCCGTTACGGCCGGGTCATCTTCATGGCCGACGCCGACGTCGACGGCTCGCACATCCGCTGCCTGCTGCTGACCCTCTTCCAGCGCTACATGCGGCCGATGGTCGAGCAGGGCCGGGTGTTCGCCGCGGTGCCGCCGCTGCACCGGATCGAGCTGACCAACCCCAAGCGCGGCCAGGGCAAGTACCACTACACCTACTCGGACGCCGAACTGCGGCGCACCCTGCTGGAGTTCCAGTCGAAGGGGCTGCGCTGGAAGGAGCCGGTGCAGCGCTACAAGGGCCTCGGCGAGATGGACGCGGACCAGCTGGCGGAGACCACCATGGACCCGCGGCACCGCATCCTGCGCCGGATCAACCTCGGCGACCTGGAGGCCGCGGAGAAGACGTTCGACCTGCTGATGGGCAACGACGTCGCCCCGCGCAAGGAGTTCATCGTGGATTCCGCCGCGACCCTGGACCGCTCGCGCATCGACGCCTGAGCGCGGCCCCGGCCCGACGGGCCCTCCACCCCGCGGGGCGGAGGGCCCGCGGCGTGTCGCCGGGGCAGCGGGGTCGGCCCCGTGGCTGACCTGGCGTCAGAACGCTTCGCGCAGTGGGCCGTCCGGGCGGAGGGGCTCCGTTCGTGAGGCCCGCCCTCCCCTCATCAGTTCGAGTGAACGTATCTGCACCGGTTGGCGGCGGCGCCCCGCGGAGCTCCATCCTGGTCGGGTCACTGCGGCCGGAGGGTTCCGTTCCGGCGCCGAGTCCGACGCCGCCCGTCCGCGCGCGTCCCCGTTCAGGAGCGTCCCGTGGCGCAGCAGCAGAGCTTCGACTGGTGGGCCGGCCAGGTGCCGGGCCGCCCCGCCGCCCGGCAGGCCCGGGTGCCCGCACCGGCCGCCGCCGCGCCGTCGGCAGCGCCGGAGCCGGAGCAGGTGTCGGAGCCGGAGCAGGCGTCGGGGCAGGTGCCGGAGACCTCCGTGCCGGCCGCGGGCGAGGTGTACCGGGCGGTGCAGTCCAGCGAGGCCTTCGACACGATCCGCCGCAGCCACCGGGGTTTCGTCCTGCCCGCCACCGCGCTCTTCCTCGGCTGGTACCTGCTGTACGTGCTCGCGCAGGCCGCCGCTCCCGCCCTGATGCGGCGCCAGGTCGCCGGCCCGCTGAACGTCGCGTGGCTGCTCGGCCTCGGCCAGTTCGCCTCGACCTTCCTGCTGACCTGGCTGTACGCCCGCAACGCCCGGACCAAGCGCGACCGGGCCGCCCTCGAGCTGCGCTGGGACACCCAGGACCGGCTCCGGTGAGCGCGCCCGCCGCCGCCCCGGCCGGCCACCACGGCCTGGCCGTCGCCCTGTTCGCGGTGGTCGTGCTGGTCACCCTGGCGATCACCCTGTGGGCCGGCCGCCGCGGCCGCGCCGCCGAGGACTTCTACGTCGGCGGCCGCGGTTTCAGCCCGCTGCAGAACGGCCTCGCCCTCTCCGGGGACTACCTCTCCGCCGCCTCCTTCCTCGGCGTGACCGGCCTGATCGCGCTGTACGGCTACGACGGGGTGCTCTACAGCATCGGCTTCCTGGTGGCCTGGCTGGTGGTGCTGATGCTCGTCGCCGAGCTCGTCCGCAACGCGGGCCGCTACACCCTGGCGGACGTGCCGGCGCTGCGGATGCGTGCCCGCCCGGTGCGGGCCGCCGCGGGCACCGCCAGTCTGGCAGTCTCCCTGCTCTACCTGATCGCCCAGATGGTCGGCGCCGGCAGTCTGGTCGCGCTGCTGCTCGGCACCGGTGACGGCCCGGCCAAGGCCTGGACGATCGTCGCGGTCGGCGCCCTGATGATCGTCTACGTGACGGTCGGCGGCATGCGCGCCACCACCTGGATCCAGATCGTCAAGGCCGTGCTGCTGGTGGCCGGTTCGGTGCTGCTGACGGTGCTGGTGCTGGTCCGCTTCCACGGCGACCTCGGCGCGTTGATGCAGGCCGCGGCCGACCGCAGCGGGGCCGGCCGTGCCTACCTGGAGCCCGGGCTGAAGTACGGCGCCGCCCTCACCAGCCGACTGGACTTCGTCAGCCTCGGCCTCGCCCTGGTGCTCGGCACCGCCGGGCTGCCGCACATCGTCTGCCGCTTCTACACGGTGCCGACGGCCCGCGCCGCCCGCCGCTCGACGATCTGGGCGATCGGCCTGGTCGGCGCCTTCTACCTGATGGCCGTGGTGCTCGGCCTCGGCGCGGCGGCGCTGGTCGGCACCCGGGCGGTGCGCAGTGCCAACCCCGCGGGGAACACCGCCGTGCCGCTGCTCGCGGCCGAGCTCGGCGGCGGGCCGGGCGCCACCCGCGGGGTGGTGCTGTTCGCGCTGATCTCCGCGATCGCCTTCGCCACCATCCTGGCGGTGGTCGCCGGCCTGACCCTGGCCTCCTCCGCCGCCTTCGCGCACGACCTGTACGCCGGGGCCCGGCGGCGCGGTCGGGCCGGGGAGGCCGGGCCGGGGACGACCGAGCAGGAGGAGGTGGTGGCGGCCCGGATCTCCGCGGTGGTGATCGGAGCGCTCGCCATCGTGCTCAGCCTGTTCGCCCAGCGGCTGAACGTGGCCTTCCTGGTCGGCCTGGCCTTCGCGGTCGCCGCCTCGGCCAACCTCCCCACCCTGCTGTACAGCCTGTTCTGGCGCCGTTTCACCACCCGCGGCGCGGTCTGGGCGGTCTACGGGGGGCTGCTGCCGGCGGTGCTGCTGGTGGTGTTCTCACCGGTGGTCTCGGGTGCGCCGACCGCGGTCCTCCCCGGGGTGGACTTCCACTGGTTCCCGCTGGAGAACCCGGGTCTGGTGTCGATCCCGCTGGGCTTCCTGGCCGGCTGGCTGGGCACGGTGACCTCCCGTGAGCCGGCCGACGGGGACCGCTTCGCGGAGATGGAGGTCCGCTCGCTCACCGGCGCCGGGGCGGTGTAGCGGCCCGCCCGTGCGGCAGCCCCGGCGCCGGTGAGCGGACGTCAGATCGTGCAGGTGGTGTTCTGCAGGTCCGGGCGGTCGGCGGGGCCGCCGGTGGCGCAGACGATCGCACGGTAGTCGGTGCGGACGGCCGGTGTGGTCAGCGCGAGGTTGCCGGTGCCGATCAGCGAGGACGCGGCCACCGTCTCCCACGGCCTGCCCCATGCCCGCTGGATGCGGACCTCGACCCGCAGCAGGGCGGGCCGGGCGTGGTCGGTCGCGTCCAGGCGCGCCGCGCCCACCACGCCCTCGGTGCTCGGCTGCTGCCAGACGCACGGCCGGACGGTCGCCGTCTGGCACTCCGGCTGAGGCGCAGCCACCGCGGAGCCTGTGGTCACAGCCGTGATCGTTGCCACGGCCGCGGCCAGACCTGCGATACGTGAAATCATGGCACTGTTCTCCTTTGAATCAGAGCCTTGTCGGGTTGCCTGCGCCGACTATGTCATGTCCGTGACAGAATAGCCACCGTGAGTGTGCATCGCATGACCGAACGTCAGGCGTCCCGACGATTAACCACGGGCCGGCCGACCACAGGCCGGCCGACCGCAGTGCGCCGCGCGTGCCGCCGCGGCGGCGGGCCTACCGCCCCGCCAGGCCGTACCGGTGCTCCGGCCGGCCGGTGTCCCCGTACCGCAGGCTCAGCCGCAGCCGCCCGTCCCGCGCCAGCTGCTTCAGGTAGCGCTGCGCGGTCGAGCGCGACAGCCCCGTCCCGTCCGCGACCTCCTGCGCGGACAGCGGCTGCCCGGCCCGCCGCAGCGCGCCCAGCACCAGGTCGGTCGTCGGCGCCGAGTGCCCCTTGGGCAGCGAGGTGGGCGCGGCGGCCGTCCGCAGGGCGGCGAACATCCGGTCGACCTCGTCCTGGCCGGCCTCCCGGGCACCCGCCCCGGCGAGCGCGTGCCGCAGCTCGGCGTAGCCGGTGAGCTTCTCCCGCAGCCCGGCGAAGGTGAACGGCTTGACCAGGTACTGCAGCGCGCCGTGCTGCATCGCCGCGTGCACCGTGGAGACGTCCCGGGCGGCGGTGACCATCATGACGTCGCAGCCGATGCCACTCTCGCGCAGCCGCCGCACCAGGGCGAGACCGGTCTCGTCGGGCAGGTGGTGGTCGAGCAGCACCAGGTCGACGGGGGAGCGCTCCAGCGAGGCGAGGGCCTCCGCGGCGCTGTGCGCCCGGCCGGTGACCCGGAAGCCGGGCACCTTGGCGACGTACGCCGCGTGCACCTCGGCGACCCGGAAGTCGTCGTCCACCACCAGTACGTCGATCATGCCGCCTCCGCCGGGTGCAGGGCCTCGGGCAGTTCCACCGTGAACCGGGCGCCGCCGAGCGGGCCGGTGCCGACCGCGAGCCGGCCCCCGGAGCGCTCCGCCACCCGCCGGACCAGCGCAAGGCCGAGGCCCCTCGGCCGGTGCGCGGGGGCGTCCTTGCTGGTCCAGCCCTCCTCGAAGACCAGCGCCCGCAGCTCCTCGGGCACGCCGGGGCCGCTGTCCGCGACCTCGACGAGCAGGGTCGCACCGACCGGGCGCAGCCGGACCTCGACCGCGCCGGGACCGGCGCCGACCGCGTCCAGCGCGTTGTCGACCAGGTTGCCGACCACGGTGACCAGGGCGCGCGAGTCCACCGCGGCGTCCGGCAGATGGCTGTCGGCGGTGACGGCGAGGGTGATCCCGCGCTCGGCGGCGACCGCGGCCTTGCCCGCCAGCACTGCGCCGACGTGCGGATCCTGCACCTGCTCGCCGATCCGGGCGGACAGTGCGGCGTGCGAACCGGACTCCTCGGAGATGAACGCCGCCGCCTGCTCGTGCCGGCCGAGCTCCAGCAGGCCGAGGAGGGTGTGCATCCGGTTCGCGTGCTCGTGGTCCTGCGCCCGCAGCGCCTCGGTGAGGCTCCGGGTGTTGTCCAGCTCCCGGACGAGCGACTCCAGTTCGGTGCGGTCGCGGAGCGTGGTGACGGCTCCGCCGTCCGCGGTGGCCATCCGGTTGACGACCAGCACCCGGTCGTCGCGGACGGCGGGCAGGTCGGTGCCGGTGATCCGGCCGGTCAGCACGTCCGCCAGCCGGCCCGGCGGCAGCAGCGAGTCCACCGTCTGGCCGGTGCAGTCCTCCGGCAGGGCGAGCAGCCGCAGCGCCTCGTCGTTGGCCAGCCTGATCCGGCCCGCGCCGTCGAGCGCCACCATGCCCTCGCGGATGCCGTGCAGCATCGCCTCCCGCTCCACCAGCAGCGCGGAGATGTCCGCGACCGCGATGTTGTGGGTGCGGCGCTTCAGCCGGCGGGCCAGCAGCAGCGTCGCGGCCAGGCCCGCGGCCAGGCCGGCGCCCGCGCACAGCAGGATGCCGTTCGCCATCGACAGCAGCCGGCGGCGGATCGACACGTCGCTGATCCCCACCGACACCTCGCCGACGATCCGCCCGTCCGCGAGCCGCAGCGGCACCTTGCCGCGGGCGGTCCGTCCCAGCGTGCCGTCCTGGATCGCGGTGACGCTCTCGCCGCGCAGCGCCGGCTGCGGGTCGGTGGAGACCCGCAGCCCGATCCGGGACGGGTCGGTGTGCGAGAGCCGGATGCCGTCCGAGTCGGTGATCACCACGAAGCTCGCACCGGTCGCCAGCCTGATCTGTTCGGCGTTCCGCTGCGCGGTCGCCGAGTCCCGGACGGCCGCGGCCCGGGCGAGCGACTCGTCGGCGGCCGTCACCTGCGCGATCGACAGGGCCCGCTGCATCGCGTCCCGGTCCAGCTCCCGGCTGACCGGGGCGAGGAACAGGCCCGCCGTCACCGCGGTGACGCCGACGGTCACCACCGTCTGGCTGAGCAGAAGCTGGGCGAAGACCCGGCGCGGCCAGTGCAGTCGCCTCATCGCGGCCTCCTTCGGTGCTCAGCGGGGGCGGGGTGGACGGTCACCCTACGTTTCGCCCGTGTTTCGTGCCAGCCCCGCCCAGCCGTTGTAGCGGAAGCAAAAGGAGCAGAACACCCCTCAACGCGGCAAAGCCGCGATAAGCCCGCAAGCCTCCCGCCGCGGCGGTGCCGCTCGTAGCGTCCCGGACCACAGCACCGAGCCGGCGACGACGCCGGCCGAGGAGGTAGGTGGTTCACGTGAGCCTGCACAAGGCCGGCGCCGTCCCGGCGATCGAGCTGACCGGGGCGACCAAACGCTTCCGGACGCCGTCCGGCACCCTGCACACCGCCGTCCGGGACCTCGACCTGACCGTCGCCCCCGGCGAGTTCGTCGCCGTCGTCGGCCCCACCGGCTGCGGCAAGTCCACCACGCTGACCCTGGTCAGCGGCCTGGAGGAGCCCACCGAGGGCGAGGTGAAGGTCTACGGCGGGAGCGTCGACGGGATCAACCCGAACGTCGGCTTCGTCTTCCAGCAGGACGCCGTCTTCCCGTGGCGCACCGTGCTGTCCAACGTCACCGCCGGGCCGCGCTTCCGCGGCGTGCCCGCCGACGAGGCCCGCGAGAAGGCCCGCGACTGGCTGGCCAGGGTCGGCCTCGCCGCCTTCGAGGACCGCTACCCGCACCAGCTGTCCGGCGGCATGCGCAAGCGCGTCGCGCTCGCCCAGACCTTCGTCAACGACCCGAAGATCCTGCTGATGGACGAGCCGTTCTCCGCACTCGACGTGCAGACCCGGGCCCTGATGTCCGACCAGCTGCTCGAGCTGTGGGCCGGCACCGGCTCCTCCGTCGTCTTCGTCACCCACGACCTCGACGAGGCGATCGCCCTCGCCGACCGGGTCGTGGTGATGACCGCGGGGCCGGCCACCGTCAAGGAGGTCTTCACCGTCGACCTGCCCCGGCCGCGCACCGTCGAGGCCGTCCGCCTGGAGCCCCGCTTCGTCGAGCTGTACCGCGAGATCTGGGCCTCCCTCGGCGAGGAAGTCCGCATCACCCGTGAGAGAGGAGCGGGTCGTGCCGCTTGAGACCGCCCCCGCTGCCGCCCCTGCGGCCGCCCCCGCCGCCACCCGCAGCGAGGTCCGCGAGAGGGCCGCCCGCAACCGTCGCAACGGCGTGTTCGCCGCCCGCGCCGGAGTCCTCGTCGCCTTCCTCGGCCTGTGGGAGATCTGCGCCCGCACCGGCGTGATCGACCCGTTCAACTTCTCCCAGCCGTCGAGGATCTGGGCCCAGATCTGGCAGTGGATCACCCACGGCACCGCCCAGGGCTCCCTCGGCGAGCAGATCGGCTACACCCTGTACGAGGCGCTCAGCGGCTGGGTGGTCGGCGTGGTCGCAGGCGTCCTGCTCGGCATCGCCCTCGGCCGGATCCGCTTCCTCGCCGATGTGTTCGGGCCCTACATCAAGGTCCTCAACGCGATCCCGCGCATCGTCCTGGCGCCGATCTTCCTCATCTGGTTCGGCCTCGGCCCGGCGTCCAAGGTCGCCTCCGCGGTCGTCCTGGTGTTCTTCCCGGTGTTCTTCAACGCCTTCCAGGGCGCCCGCGAGGTCGACCGCAACCTCGTCGCCAACGCCCGCATCCTCGGCGCCGACAACCGCAAGGTCACCCTCCAGGTCGTCATCCCCGCCGCCACCACGTGGATCTTCACCAGCCTCCACGTCAGCTTCGGCTTCGCCCTGATCGGCGCCATCGTCGGCGAGTACATCGGCGCCACGAAGGGCCTCGGCCTGATGGTCGCCGCCGCCCAGGGCACCTTCAACGCCGCCGGCGTCTACGCCGCGATGACCATCCTCGCCGTCGTCGCCCTGCTCACCGAAGGCCTGCTCACCTTCGCCGAGAAGCGGCTCTTCCGCTGGAAGCCCGCCGACTCCGGCGACGGCCGCTGACCTCGTCCCCACCCCGCAGACCCTCCGCAGAACCCACCCCCGCGCACCCAGGAAGGCCCCCACCCATGCGCAGAACCGCCGCCGCCGCCCTCGCCGCCGCCCTCCTCCTGCCGCTGGCCGCCTGCGCCAACGACGCCGCCTCCACCTCGCACGGCGGGGCCGCCCCCGCGGGCCCCACCGTCGAAGGCCCCAAGGTCAAGATCATGGTCGGCGGCCTCGACAAGGTCATCTACATGCCCGCCATGCTCACCCAGCGCCTCGGCTACTTCGCCGAGGCCGGCGTCAACGTCGAGCTGATGAGCGAGCCCGCCGGCGTCAACGCCACCACCGCCCTCCTCGCCGGCGACGTCCAGGGGGCCGTCGGCTTCTACGACCACACCATCGACCTGCAGGCCAAGGGCAAGAGCGTCGAATCCGTCGTCCAGTTCTCCCAGGCCCCCGGCGAGGTCGAGGTCGTCTCCGCCAAGCAGGCCGACGCCATCAAGAGCGGCGCCGACTTCAAGGGCCGCAAGCTCGGCGTCACCAGCATCGGCTCCTCCACCGACTTCCTCACCAAGTATCTCGCCGTCAAGAACGGCGTCGACACCAGCCAGTTCAGCCCCATCGCGGTCGGCGCCGGCCAGACCTTCATCGCCGCCATGCAGCAGGGCTCCATCGACGCCGGCATGACCACCGACCCCACCGTCGCCAACATCCTCGCCAAGAACATCGGCACCGTCCTCTACGACATGCGCACCCCCGAAGGCTCCAAGGCGGCCCTCGGCGGCCTCTACCCCTCGTCCTCGCTGTACATGAACACCGCCTGGGTCAACAGCAACAAGGACACCGTGCAGAAGCTCGCCAACGCCTTCGTCAAGACCCTCAAGTGGATGAACACCCACACCCCCGAGGAGATCGCCGCGAAGATGCCCGCCGACTACGCCCAGGGCGGCGCCGAGCAGTACGCGGCCGCCATCAAGGCCACCCTCCCCATGTTCACCACCGACGGCGTCATGCCCGCCGACGGCCCCAAGACCGTCCTCGCCGTCCTCGGCGCCTTCCACCCCGACGTCAAGGGCAAGGAGGCCAGCATCGACCTCGCCAAGACCTACACCACCGAGTTCGTCACCAAGGCCGCAACCGGCTGAGCCCCCCGGACCTGTGACGGCCCGCGCACCCCCGGACAGCGGGCGCAGGGCTGTCACAGCCGTTCCACCGGCCCCGCCACCATCCGCGACGGCCGGCCCGCCGCCTTCCCGCAGCTCTCCGGACGCGGCGGCTCACCCGCCGCCTCCACCACCGGCACCCGCCAGCGGCGCCCGTCCACGTGCCGCACCTCCACCGACCAGCCGCCGTCCACCGCCGCCTGGTGCACCGTCAGCGCCTCCGCCGACGACTCGCCCACCGCCAGCCGCACCGCGTGCTCCGCCGCCTGACCCGGACGCTCCCAGCACGACCGGCCCCGCGAGAACTCCGGCACCGTGTGCCCCGCCGCCGTCGACGCCAGCACCTCCTTCGCCGCCGCCCCCGACAGCCGCCCGTACGCATAACCGAACGGCAGCACCAGCATCGTCGGCGAGAACCGGTGACCCCCCAAATGGGTCACCTCCCACACCTCGCCCAGCCCCGACACCGCCAACTCCGCCGCCAACGGCCGCCCCAGCAGCGCACAGCACCGGTCCCGGCGGCCGTTCGTGCACACCAGCGCGATCGGGCCGCCGCCGTGCTCCATCCCCACACCGCCGTGCACCCCCGCACCCAGCGCCGCGAAATCCAGCCCCAGCAGCTCCGCCGGGTCCGCCACCGACCAGCGCCGCACCCACGACCGCCCCGGCACCGTGTGCGCCACGATCACCCCGTGCCGCGCGACCTCCCGCGCATCCGCATGCCGCCCCGGTGTGCGCACCAGCGCCACCCGCACACCGGATCCCGCCGACGCCGCCTCCAGTGCACGCCCCACCTCGGCATCGAGATGGCTCTCCACCAGCGCCTTCGCACCCCACGGCCCCGCCTGCTCCACCAGCAGCCAGGTCGAGGCCGTCGCCGCAGTCGCGGCGAGCGGCTCGGACAGTTCCAGCGACAGCGTCGCGCAGGTGCTCACCCAGGCAAGCCTACCCTCGCCACCCCCGCCCGCCACGGCGGCGAAACCCCGCCCCAACAGCACGGGGGCGCTGCACCGGCAGCGCCCCCGACACCCTCACGACCGGCCGCTACGCCCGGCCGCCGACCGCCGAGACCTGCGCCGACACCGGCGAACCCGAACCGTCCCGGCGCGGATCGCGCTCCGGCAGCTCCACCGGCGAACCGTTCGCCGCCGCAGCCAGAGCCGGCGCCGCACCCGCCCACGCGAAGGCCAGCACGTCCTCACCGCGCAGGAACCGCTGGCAGCGCACACCACCCGTCGCCCGGCCCTTGCGCGGATACACCTCGAACGGCGTCACCTTCCACGTCGTGTGCTCGCCCCCCGCGAGCGTCCCCGACGCCGCCGCCACCGACAGCACCACCGCGTCCACCGCAGGATCCACCGCCGTGAACGACAGCACCCGGTGCCCGTCCGCCAGCTTGATGCCCGCCATGCCGCCCGCCGGACGGCCCTGCGGACGCACCTGGCCCGCCGGATACCGCAGCAACTGCGCATCCGAGGTGATGAAGACCAGATCCTCCTCGCCGGTGCTCAACTCCACCGCACCGACCACCTCGTCGCCCTCCTTCAGGGCGATCACCTCGAACTCGTCCTTGTTCGCAGGCCACTCCGGCACCACACGCTTCACCACACCCTGCACCGTGCCCAGCGCCAGACCCGGCGACGACTCGTCCAGTGTCGTCAACGCCAACGCCCGCTCCCCGGCCTCCAGCCGCAGGAACTCCGACACCGCGGCACCACCCGCGAGCGACGCCGCACCACCCGGCGGCAACTGCGGCAGATCGATCACCGGCAGCCGCAGCACCCGGCCCGCCGACGTCACCAGACCCACGTCCGCCCGCGCCGTCGCCGCAACCGCCGACACCACCACGTCGTGCTTCGCCCGCTGCTCCGACACCGCCACCGACTCGCCGTCGGCCGTCCGCGCCAGCAGACCCGTCGACGACAGCAGCACCCGGCACGGATCGTCCGCCACCTCCAGCGGCACCGACAGCGCCGCACTCGGCACCGCCCCCGCCTCCAGCAGCACCGTCCGCCGCGCCGTGCCGAACTGCTTCGACACCGCGCCCAGCTCCGACGACACCACGCTGCGCAGCCGCGAATCCGACTCCAGGATCTCCGTCAGCTCCGCGATCTCCGCGTTCAGCCGCTGCTGCTCGGTCTCCAGCTCCACCCGGTCGAACCGGGTCAGCCGCCGCAGCGGAGTGTCCAGGATGTACGCCGTCTGCACCTCCGACAACGAGAAGCGCTCGATCAGCCGCTCCTTCGCCTGCGCCGCGTTGTCGCTCGACCGGATGATCGCAATCACCTCGTCGATGTCGACCAGCGCCACCAGCAGACCCTCGACCAGGTGCAGCCGCTCCTGGCGCTTGCGCCGCCGGAAGTCGCTCCGCCGCCGAACCACCTCGAACCGGTGGTCGACGTAGACCTCCAGCAGCTCCTTCAGACCCAGCGTCAGCGGCTGCCCGTCCACCAGCGCCACGTTGTTGATGCCGAAGGTCTCCTCCATCGGCGTCAACTTGAACAGCTGCTCCAGCAGCGCCTCCGGCACGAACCCGTTCTTCACCTCGATCACCAGGCGAAGACCGTTCTCACGGTCCGTCAGGTCCTTGACGTCCGCAATGCCCTGCAGCTTCTTCGCGTTGACCAGGTCCTTGATCTTCGCGATCACCTTCTCCGGCCCCACGCTGTACGGCAGCTCGGTGACCACGATGCCCTTGCGCCGCGCCGACACGCTCTCGATCGACGTCGTCGCCCGGATCTTGAACGTCCCCCGGCCGTTCTCGTACGCGTCCCGCACACCCGACAGGCCCACGATCCGGCCGCCCGTCGGCAGGTCCGGACCCGGCACGAAACGCATCAGCGTCTCGAGATCCGCGTTCGGGTGCTTGATCAGGTGCCGCGCCGCCGCCACGACCTCCCCCAGGTTGTGCGGAGGCATGTTCGTCGCCATGCCCACCGCGATGCCCGACGCGCCGTTCACCAGCAGGTTCGGGAACGCCGACGGCAGCACCGTCGGCTCGGCCTCGCTGCCGTCGTAGTTCGGACCGAAGTCGACCGTCTCCTCGTGGATCGACTCCACCATCGCCAACGACGCCGCCGTCAGCCGCGACTCCGTGTACCGCATCGCCGCCGGCGGGTCGTCGTTCCCGAGCGACCCGAAGTTCCCGTGCCCGTCGATCAGCGGCAACCGCATCGAGAACGGCTGCGCCATGCGCACCACGGAGTCGTAGATCGACGCATCACCGTGCGGATGCAGCCGGCCCATCACCTCGCCCACCAGGCGCGCACACTTCACGTGCCCGCGATCCGGCCGCAGACCCATCTCGTTGGCCTGGTACAGGATGCGCCGGTGCACCGGCTTCAGACCGTCCCGGGCATCCGGCAGCGCCCGCGAGTAGATCACCGAATACGCGTACTCGAGGAACGAGCCCTGCATCTCGTCCACCACGTCGACATCGAGAATCCGCTCCTCGAAATCACCGGGCGGCGGAGTGGGCGAACTGCGGCGGGCCATCGCGGCGGGGCTCCTTGCGTGTCGGACTGGCGGCTGACCGGCGGCCTCCGACCGGAAACCGCCGCGTCGAACCCTACGGGGGCACGGCGCCCCCCATTGTGGACCCTCCCACCCACAGCCATGCCAACCCCCGCCGCACCCAGGCCCCTGCACCCCACCGCAGCCCCCGCCCCGACACCCCGCCGCGTCCGCCCCTGGCGAACGCCCCACGAGCGCGGACACATCCCGGGCCCCCGCGCGTTGCACCACAATGGGGACACGCACACAGCCCCCGACCTGCACAACCACCAGGGAAGGACCCACAGCGCATGGCCCAGCCGGCCCCCGCCTCCCACCGAGGCCTCGCCATCACCGAACACCGCCTGGCCAACGGCCTGCGCGTGGTGCTCTCCGAGGACCACCTCACCCCGGTCACCGCCGTCTGCCTCTGGTACGACGTCGGCTCCCGCCACGAGGTCAAGGGCCGCACCGGCCTCGCCCACCTCTTCGAGCACCTGATGTTCCAGGGCAGCCGCAACGTCTCCAACAACGGCCACTTCGAACTCGTCCAGGGCGCCGGCGGCTCGCTCAACGGCACCACCAGCTTCGAGCGCACCAACTACTTCGAGACCATGCCCGCCCACCAGCTCGAACTCGCCCTCTGGCTCGAGGCCGACCGGATGGGCTCCCTCCTCGACGCGCTCGACGACACCTCCATGGAGAACCAGCGCGACGTCGTCAAGAACGAGCGCCGCCAGCGCTACGACAACGTCCCCTACGGCACCGCCTTCGAGAAGCTCACCGCCCTCAGCTTCCCCGACGGCCACCCCTACCACCACACCCCCATCGGCTCCATGGCCGACCTCGACGCCGCCACCCTCGAGGACGCCCGCGCCTTCTTCCGCACCTACTACGCCCCCAACAACGCCGTCCTCGCCATCGTCGGCGACCTCGACCCCGAACAGACCATCGCCTGGGTCGAGAAGTACTTCGGCACCATCCCCGCCCACAACGGCAAGCAGCCCCCGCGCGACGGCACCCTCCCCGACACCATCGGCCGCGAACTGCGCGAACTCGTCGAGGAGGACGTCCCCAGCCGCGCCCTCATGGCCGCCTACCGCCTCCCCCACGACGGCACCCGCGAGGCCGACGCCGCCGACCTCGCCCTCACCATCCTCGGCAGCGGCGAATCCAGCCGCCTCTACAACCGGCTCGTCCGCCGCGACCGCACCGCCGTCACCGCCGGCTTCGGCCTGCTGCGCCTCGCCGGCGCCCCCAGCCTCGGCTGGCTCGACGTCAAGACCAGCGGCGACGCCACCCTCGACGCCATCGACACCGCCGTCGACGAAGAGCTCGCCCGCTTCGCCGCCGAAGGCCCCACCCCCGAAGAACTCGAACGGGCCCAGGCCCAGATCGAGCGCGAATGGCTCGACCGCCTCACCACCGTCGCCGGCCGCGCCGACGAACTCTGCCGCTACGCCGTCCTCTTCGGGGACCCCAAGCTCGTCAACGAGGCCCTCCCCAAGGTCCTCGACATCACCGCCGAAGAAGTCCGCGCCGTCGCCGCCGCCCGCCTCCACCCCGAGAACCGGGCCGTCCTCGCCTACGAGCCCACCACCACCGGCCCCGACGCCGACGACACCACCGAGCAGGAGACGGCCGCGTGACCACCCCGATGACCTTCCACCCCCAGCCCACCGCCGGCACCGCCACCCCCTGGGCGTTCCCGGCACCCCAGCGGCTCACCCTCGGCAACGGCATCACCGTCCTGCACTGCCACCGCCCCGGCCAGCAGCTCGTCGCCGTCGACCTCGTCCTCGACGCCCCCCTCGCCGCCGAACCCACCGGCCTCGACGGCGTCGCCAACATCCTCGCCCGCGCCCTCAACGAAGGCACCGAGCACCACACCGCCGAGGAGTTCGCCGCCGAACTCGAACGCGCCGGCGCCACCCTCGACGCCCACGCCGACCACCCCGCCATCCGCGTCAGCCTCGAAGTCCCCGCCTCCCGGCTCGAACGCGGCCTCACCCTCCTCGCCGACGCCCTCCGCGCCCCCGCCCTCCCCGAGGACGAGATCGAACGCCTCGTCGCCAACCGCCTCGACGAGATCACCCACGAACTCGCCAACCCCGCCCGGCGCGCCGCCAAGGCCCTCTACGCCACCCTCTTCGACGCCACCGACCGGCTCTCCCGCCCCCGCAGCGGCACCACGGACACCGTCCGCACCATCGACCGCACCGCGGTCGACGCCTTCTACCGGGCCCACGTCCGGCCCTCCACCACCACCGCCGTCGTCGTCGGCGACCTCACCGGCACCGACCTCCCCGCCCTCCTCGAGAGCACCCTCGGCACCTGGACCGCCGAAACCGCCGAGGCCGCCGCCCACGCCCCCGTCACCGCCGACGACAAGGGCCGCGTGATCATCGTCGACCGGCCCGGCTCCGTCCAGACCCAGCTCCTCATCGGCCGCATCGGCCCCGACCGCCACGACCCCACCTGGGCCGCCCAGATCCTCGGCACCTACTGCCTCGGCGGCACCCTCACCTCCCGCCTCGACCGCGTCCTGCGCGAGGAGAAGGGCTACACCTACGGCGTCCGCGCCTTCGCCCAGCCGCTGCGCTCCGCCGCCGACGGCACCGGCCGCGCCCTGCTCGCGATCAGCGGCTCCGTCGACACCGCCTCCACCGCCCCGGCCCTCGCCGACACCTGGACCATCCTGCGCACCCTCGCCGCCGAGGGCCTCACCGACGCCGAGCGCGACGAGGCCGTGCAGTTCCTGGTCGGCGTCGCCCCGCTCAAGTACGAGACGGCCGGCTCGGTCGCCGCCACCCTCGCCGACCAGGTCGAGCAGAACCTGCCCGACGACTACCAGGCCGAGGTCTACCGCCAGCTCGCCGAGCTCGGCACCGAGGCCGCCACCGAGGCCGTCGTCGCCGCCTTCCCGCCGGACCGCCTGGTCACCGTGCTCGTCGGCGACGCCGCCGTCATCGGCGACGCCGTCCGCGACCTCGGCATCGGAGAGGTCACCGTCGTCGCCAACTGACGTACGGCACCCCGGGCCCGGCGGAGCATCAGCTACGCCGGGCCCTCGCGTTTATTGCATTGCGCCGAAGTCGGCCCGCGTGGGTAGATACTCCCGCTGCCGCACACCGCGGCCGCACCGGACACAGCGCGAGAGGAGGCGGTCACCATGCGGGTCGAGCGCGGCCATCGACGCTCCCCACGACCGTCCTCCGGCTGTTCCGCCGCCTGAGCGCGGTCACACGGACTTCCCCGAGCCGCACCGGGACCAGTTGCGCGGCACCCCCCTACGCTGGAAACAAGCGACCTGTGGAGGTCGAATCACCATGTCGTACACCGAGGTACCCGGCGTCCGCGTGCCCATCCGGATGTGGACCGACCCGGCCACCGTCGAGGGCCAGGCCATGCAGCAGCTGCGCAACATCAGCTCGCTCCCGTGGCTGCACGGCCTCGCCGTCATGCCGGACGTCCACCTGGGCAAGGGCGCGACCGTCGGCTCCGTGATCGCCATGAAGGGCGCCGTCTGCCCGGCCGCGGTCGGCGTGGACATCGGCTGCGGAATGACCGCGGTCAAGACCTCGCTCACCGCGAAGGACCTGCCGGACGACCTGTCCCGGCTCCGCTCCAAGATCGAGCAGGCCATCCCGGTCGGCCGCGGCCTGCACACCGACCCGGTCGACCCGGGCAAGCTGCACGGGCTGGCCGCCGGCGGCTGGGACCGCTTCTGGGACGGCTTCGACGGCATCGCCCCGGAGGTCCGCTGGAAGCGCGAGCGGGCCGCCCAGCAGATGGGGTCGCTCGGATCCGGGAATCACTTTGTTGAGGTATGTGTGGACATGTCCGGTTCGGTGTGGCTGATGCTGCACTCCGGATCGCGCAACATCGGCAAGGAGCTCGCCGAGCACCACATGGGCGTCGCCCGGTCGCTGCCGCACAACCAGGGCCTGATCGACCGCGACCTCGCGGTGTTCATCTCGGACACCCCGCAGATGAACGCCTACCGCCAGGACCTGTTCTGGGCGCAGGACTACGCGAAGCGCAACCGTGCGGTGATGATGGCGCTGTTCCAGGACGTCGTCCGGCGGGAGTTCCCGAAGGCGAAGGTGGCCTTCGACCAGATGATCAGCTGCCACCACAACTACGTGGCGGAGGAGCGGTACGACGGCGTCGACCTGCTGGTCACCCGCAAGGGCGCGATCCGGGCCGGCTCCGGCGACTACGGGATCATCCCGGGTTCGATGGGCACCGGTTCGTACATCGTCCGCGGTCTCGGCAACGACGCCGCGTTCAACTCGGCCTCGCACGGCGCCGGCCGCAAGATGAGCCGCACCGCCGCCAAGAAGCGGTTCACCACGCGCGACCTGGTCGAGCAGACCAAGGGCGTGGAGTGCCGCAAGGACTCGGGCGTCGTCGACGAGATCCCGGGTGCGTACAAGTCCATCGAGAAGGTGATGGACCAGCAGCGCGACCTGGTCGAGGTGGTCGCCCACCTCAAGCAGGTCGTCTGCGTGAAGGGCTGAACTCAGGCCGGGGTGCGCGGGAAGCGCACTCCGGCCTTCCCCGGTCCCGCCGCATCGAACCCGGGCGGGGTGGTGCGGGCGGGCGGGGACACAATGGCCGCGTGGACTACCAGGGACTTCTGCGGGAATCGATGGAGGCCGCCCTCGGGGCGCCGGCGCGCGGGCGGGCGGCGGACTACATTCCGGCGCTGGCGCAGGCCGATCCGGAGGCGTTCGGGATGGCGATCGCGACGGTGGACGGCGGTGTGTTCGGGGTGGGCTCCTGGGAGGAGCCGTTCTCGATCCAGTCGGTCTCGAAGCTGTTCACGTTGGCGCTCGCCCTGGCGGAGGGCGGCGAGGCGCTGTGGCGCGGGGTGGGCCGGGAGCCGTCCGGGAATCCGTTCAACTCGCTGGTGCAGCTGGAGACCGAGCACGGGATTCCGCGCAATCCGTTCATCAACGCCGGTGCGCTGGTGGTGACGGACCGTCTGCTGGAGCTGACGGGCGATGCGGTGGGGGCGGTGCGGGAGTTCCTGCGGCAGGAGTCCGGGAACGGGTCGGTGGCCACGGACGACGCGGTGGCGGCCTCCGAGGCGCGGCACGGCCACCGGAACGCGGCGATGGCGCACTTCATGGCGAGCTACGGGAATCTGCGCAACCCGGTGGACAGTGTGCTGGCGCACTACTACGCGCACTGCGCGATCTCGGCGAGCTGCCGGGACCTGGCGCTGGCGGGGCTGTTCCTGGCGCGGCACGGGGTGCGGGTGGACGGCTCCCGGCTGCTCACCCGGAGCGAGGCGAAGCGGATCAATGCGGTGCTGCTGACCTGCGGCACGTACGACGCGGCGGGGGAGTTCGCGTACCGGGTGGGCCTGCCGGGCAAGAGCGGCGTCGGCGGGGGCGTGCTCGCGGTGCTGCCGGGCCGGGGCTCGGTGTGCGTGTGGAGTCCGGGCCTGGACGCGGCGGGGAACTCGGTGCTGGGGGTCGCGGCCCTGGACGCGCTGACCACGGCGACCGGCTGGTCGGTCTTCTAGCCGAACGGGAGACGGACGAAGGGGTGCACCCGGCGGGAACGCCGTGGTGCACCCCTTCGTCGTGGGTCGCGGTCAGGCGGCGGGGAGCTCGTCGAGGCCTTCCTGGACGAGCTTGGCGAGGCGGTCGAGGGCCTGGTCGGCGCCGTCGGCGTCGGAGGCCAGGATCACGGTGTCGCCGCCCGCGGCGCCGAGGGCGAGGAGGCCGAGCATCGAGCCGGCGTTCACGGGGGCGCCGCCGTCCTTGGCGATGGTGACGGGCACGCCCGTGGAGGTGACGGCGCGGACGAAGATGGAGGCGGGACGGGCGTGGAGGCCTTCGGCCCAACCGACGGTGACGCGGCGCTCTGCCATGGGACGTGCCTTTCGGTGGTGCTGGGTGGAGCCAGTTGTCTAGACCAGTGTCGCACGTCCGCCGCACGTCCGGAACGGTGCGCCACCGGGCACTCCCACCTTCGCCCCGGCGGCGCCGTACCCGCCGTGCGGCTCGCCGCGGCCCGCCCCGGATAACCTGGCGGTTGTGGACGAATCCGGGACGGAACCCCGCACCGACCAGGCCGACGAGACCGGCTACCCGCAGCACTGGGAGGCCGACGTCCTGCTGCGCGACGGCGGCGCGGCCCGGATCAGGCCGATCACGCCGGCCGACGCCGAGCGGCTGGTCGAGTTCTACGACCAGGTCTCCGACCAGTCGAAGTACTTCCGCTTCTTCGCCCCGTACCCGCGGCTGTCCGACAAGGACGTCCGCCGGTTCACCCACCACGACTACGTGAACCGGGTCGGCCTGGCCGCGGTGGTGCGGGACGGCATCATCGCCACCGTCCGCTACGACCGGATCGACAAGGACGGCCGCCCCTCGACCACCGGGACGGACGCCGAGGTGGCCTTCCTGGTGCAGGACGCCCACCAGGGCCGCGGGGTCGCCTCGGCGCTGCTGGAGCACATCGCGGCGGTCGCCCAGGAGCGCGGCATCCGCCGGTTCACCGCGGAGGTGCTCCCGGAGAACCGCAAGATGGTGAAGGTCTTCACGGACGCCGGCTACACCCAGCACCGCAGCTTCGCCGACGGCGTGGTGCACCTGGAGTTCGACCTGGAGCCGACGGCGGCCTCGCTGGCGGTGATGCGGGGCCGCGAGCACCGGGCGGAGGCGCGCTCGGTGCAGCGGCTGCTGACGCCGAGGTCGGTGGCGGTGGTCGGGGTGTCGCGCAGCCCGCTGTCGGTGGGGCGGGGGCTGCTGCGGAGTCTGGCGGGCTTCCGGGGCGAGCTGTACGCGGTGAACCGCAGCGCCCCGGAGGGCACGGTGCTGGACGGGGTGGCGACCCACCGGTCCCTGTTGGACATTCCCGGACCGGTGGACCTGGCCCTGATCGCGGTGCCGGAGCCCGCGGTGCCGGCCGCGGTGGCGGACTGCGGCGCGCACGGCGTGCAGGGCCTGGTGGTGGTGACGGCCGGCTACGCGGAGACCGGCCCGGAGGGGCGGGACCGGCAGCGGGCACTGGTGCGGCAGGCGCGGGCGGCGGGGATGCGGGTGGTGGGGCCGAACGCGTTCGGCCTGGTGTCGACCGATCCGGAGCGGCCCTTGAACGCCTCGCTGGCACCGGTGCTGCCGGCCCGCGGCCCGTTCGGGGTGTTCTGCCAGTCCGGGGCGATCGGGGTGGCGCTGCTGGAGGCGGCGCACCGGCGGGGGCTCGGGGTGTCGTCGTTCGCGTCGGTGGGGAACCGGGCGGACGTGTCGGGCAACGACCTGTTGCAGTACTGGGAGGAGGACGCCGCCACCGAGGTGGTGCTGATGTACATGGAGTCGTTCGGGAATCCGCGGAAGTTCACCCGGATCGCCCGGCGGCTGGCGGCGTCGAAGCCGGTGGTGGTGGTGAAGGGTGCGCGGCACACGGGGAGTCTGCCGCCGGGGCACGCGGTGCAGCCGGCGGCGAGCCGGTTGAAGGACGCGACGGTGGACGCGCTGTTCGAGCAGGCCGGTGTGGTGCGGGTGGAGACGATCACGGACCTGTTCGACACGGGGGAGCTGCTGGCGGGGCAGCCGCTGCCGGCCGGGGACCGGGTCGCGGTGGTGGGCAATTCGGACTCGCTGGGTCTGCTGACGTACGACGCGTGCCTGGGGAGCGGTCTGCGGCCGCGGTCGCCGGTGGACCTGACGACGGCGGCGACGGGGGAGAACTTCCGGATCGCGCTGGACACCGCGCTGGGCGATCCGGCGGTCGATGCGGTGATCGCGGTGGCGATCCCGCCGATCGGGGTGCAGGGGGCGCCGGAACCGGAGCGGGAGCTGCCGGAGGACGAGCCGGAGATCGCGGCTGCGCTGCTGGACGCGGGGGTGCGGGCGCGGGAGCTGGGCAAGCCGCTGCTGCTGGCGCACCTGGCGCTGGGCGGGCTGGCGGAGCGGTTGCGGTCGGGTCGGATCCCGTCGTTCCCGGCTCCGGAGCGGGCGGTGCGTGCCCTGGCGCATGCGGTGCACTACGCGCAGTGGCGGGAGCGGAGCGCGGAGGCGGAGCGGACGGCGCGGATTCCCGAGCTGGAGGGGATCGACGAGGGGCGGGCGCGGGCGCTGGTGGAGGAGGCGCTGAGCTCGCGTCAGGGGGTGGCGGCGCGGACGCAGCCGGGCGGCGCGCGGATCACGCTGCCGGAGGGGGACGCCGAGGCGCTGCTGGCCTGCTACGGGATCGCGGTGCGCCCGGTGCTGGCGGCACCGGACGAGGAGTCGGCGGTGCGGGCGGCGGCGCGGCTGGGGTATCCGGTGGCGCTGAAGGCGACGGCGGACCATCTGCGGCACCGGCCCGACCTGGGCAGTGTGCGACTGGACCTGACCGGCGAGGAGGGGCTGCGCCGGGCGTTCCGGGAGCTGGACGCGCTGCTGGGCGGGGCGGCGCAGGCCCGGCCGGTGGTGCAGGAGCTGGCGCCGCGGGGCGTGGACACGGTGATCGGGGCGACGGTCGACCCGGCGGTGGGCGCGATCCTGAGCTTCGGCCTGGCGGGGGCCCCGGCGGAGCTGCTGGGGGACGTGGCGCACCGGCTGGTGCCGGCGACGGACCGGGACGTGGCGGGGCTGATCCGGGAGGTGCGGGCGGCTCCGCTGCTGTTCGGGTGGCGGGGGGCGGACCCGGTGGACACAGGGGCGCTGGAGGAGCTGCTGCTGCGGGTGTCGCGGCTGGTGGACGATCTGCCGGAGGTGGCGTCGGTGGATCTGGAGCCGGTGGTGGTGGCGCCGCAGGGGCTGGCGGTGCTGGGGGCGGTGGTGCGGATCGCGCCGCTGCCGGTGCGGACGGATCTGGGACCGCGCGCGATGAGCAGCCTGTAGCCTTGCTTGGCTGCGCCGGTCGGCGGCGCTGACCAGCCCCCGCAGGGCGGGCCCGGCAGACGGGCTCGGAAGCTCGGCGCAGTGCCGCCCGCTTCGTCGGCGGGACATGCCAGGATGGAGACATGGCCAAGACCGGTACCACCACCACGCAGGACCTGCGTTCCGCGATCGAGCGCAGCGGCTACTACCCGGCCCTGGTGTCCGAGGCCGTGGAGTCCGCGGTGGGCCCCGAGCCGATCACCTCCTACCTGGTGCACCAGGAGACGACGTTCGACGCGAACGAGGTTCGGCGGCATGTCACCGTGCTGGTGCTGACCCCTTCGCGTTTCGTGGTCAGCCACACCGACGAGCAGAACGGCGATGCGGCGACGCCGGTGCCGTACGCGACGACGTCGACCGAGAGCGTCCGGCTGGACCGGATCAATTCGGTCGTGCTGAGCAGGATGGTGGCGAATCCGGAGACGTACACGCCGGGGACGCTGCCGCGTGAGGTGGTGTTGACGATCGGCTGGGGTGCGGTTCAGCGGCTGGACCTGGAGCCGGCGGGCTGTTCGGATCCGAACTGCGACGCGGACCACGGGTACACGGGTTCGGCGACGGCGGACGACCTGTCGCTGCGGGTGAGCGAGGCGGGGGACGGCCCGGAGACGGTGGCGCAGGCCCTGGTGTTCGCGCGGGCGCTGTCCGAGGCGACCACCGCCACCCGGGTCTGAGGCCGCCGCTGCATGCTCGGTTATGACGCTTTCGAGATCCTTGATCCTTCGGACGCTCCGGCGCCCGCGTACGGCTGCGGTTCGCTGGCGGACCTGCTGCCCGCGGTGGCGGCGGGGCTCGGCGTGCCCGGTTTCGAGAGCGGGCTGCTGCTGGAGCCCGCGGACCGGGTGTGCGTGTTCCTGGTGGACGGCATGGGGTGGGAGCTGATCCGGAGGCATCCGGAGTACGCGCCGTTCCTGACGTCGTTGACGGCGGGGGCGAGTCCGATCACGTCGGGGTTCCCGTCGACGACGGCGACGTCGCTGGCCTCGGTGGGGACGGGCCTGACGCCGGGCGTGCACGGCCTGGCCGGGTACACGGTGCGGATTCCGGGCCGGAACGAGCTGATGAACCAGCTGCGCTGGCAGCCGCCGGTGCCGCCGCGGGAGTGGCAGCCGTATCCGACGGTGTTCGAGCTGGCGGACCGGGCGGGGGTGGCGACGGCGCAGGTGTCGTCGCCGTTGTTCGCGCAGACGCCGTTGACGCAGGTGGCGTTGTCGGGGGGCACGTTCCTGGGCCGGACGACCGGCGAGGAGCGGATGGATCTCGCGGCGCGCTGGCTGGGCGAGCACGACCGGGCGCTGGTGTACACGTACGTGAGCGAACTCGACGGTGCGGGGCACCGGTTCGGCGTGGACTCGGACGAGTGGCGGATGACGCTGAACACGGTGGACCGGCTGGTGAAGCGGCTGGCCGAGCAGCTGCCGCCGCGGTCGGCGCTGTACGTCACGGCGGACCACGGCATGATCGACATCGCGCCGGAGGACCGGGTCGACTTCGACGAGGACTGGGAGCTGTCGGCGGGGGTGGCGCTGCTGGGCGGCGAGGGCCGGGCCCGGCACGTGTACGCGGTGCCGGGGGCGGCGGCGGACGTCCACACGGTGTGGAGCGAGGTGCTCGGCGACCGGATGTGGGTGGCGACCCGGGACCAGGCGATCGCGGCGGGCTGGTTCGGTCCCGTGGTGGACGAGCGGGTGTACCGGCGGATCGGCGACGTGGTGGCCGCGGCCCGTGACGACGTCGCGGTGATCGCCTCGCGCAGTGAGCCGGGGGAGTCGTCGATGATCGGGCTGCACGGCTCGATGACCCCGGTGGAGCAGCTGGTGCCGCTGCTCGACGTCCGTACCTGATTCCCGCGCACCGATTTCCTCCCCGACCGAAAGGCCCCTGCCCCACCCATGGCTGAACTGGTGTTCTTCTCGGGCACGATGGACTGCGGCAAGTCGACGCTGGCGCTGCAGATGGACCACAACCATGCGGCGCGCGGCCGGCAGGGCATCATCTTCACCCGGCACGACCGGGCCGGTGCGGCGACGATCTCCAGCCGGCTCGGCCTGCGGGCGGACGCGGTGGAGGTGACCGACGACTTCGACTTCCAGGCGCACGTGGTGCACCTGCTGTCGGCGGGCGGCAAGGCCGACTACCTGATCTGCGACGAGGCGCAGTTCTTCTCCGCGGAGCAGATCGACCAGCTGGCCCGGGTGGTCGACGAACTCGGCATTGACGTCTACACGTTCGGCATCACCACGGACTTCCGGACGAAGCTCTTCCCCGGTTCGCAGCGCCTGATCGAGCTCGCCGACCGGGTGGAGGTGCTGCAGGTGGAGGCGCTCTGCTGGTGCGGGGCCCGGGCCACCCACAACGCCCGCACGGTGGGCGGGGTGATGGTGGTGGAGGGCGCCCAGGTGGTGGTGGGCGACGTGGCGGTCTCCGAGGACCAGATCGGCTACGAGGTGCTGTGCCGCCGCCACCACCGGCGCCGGCTGACCGCGGCGACGGCCCGTGCCTCGGTGCTCTCCCCGGACGTGCTGCCCTTCGAGGGCTGACGGGGGCTGACGCGCCGTCGACAGCGCGCGCCCGGGGCTTGCGACAATGGCGGTATGACCTCTTCGGGTACGTCCCCGCTGATCTCCGTCGGCGAGCTCGCCGCGGCCCTGGACGGCCCGCGGCCGCCCGTCCTGCTCGATGTTCGCTGGCAGCTCGGCGGCCCGCCCGGGGCCGGCGAGTACGCGGCCGGGCACCTGCCGGGCGCGCACTACGTGGACCTGGACACCGAGCTCGCCGCCCCGCCCGGTCCGGCCGGCCGCCATCCGCTGCCGGACCTCGAGGTCCTGGCGGCGGCGCTGCGCCGCGCGGGTGTGGACGCGGACCGCCCGGTGGTGGTGTACGACGCGGGGCCGGCGATGTCGGCGGCCCGCGGGTGGTGGCTGCTGCGCTGGGCGGGCCACGGCGACGTGCGGGTGCTGGACGGCGGTCTGGCCGCGTGGCGGGCGGCCGGGCTGGCCGTGTCGACGGAGCAACCGGCGGACGGGGCGGGCGATTTCGAGCCGGTGCCGGGCGGCCTGCCGACGGTGGACGCGGAGCAGGCGGCGGCGCTGGCGCGTTCCGGGGTGCTGCTGGACGCGCGGGCGGGCGAGCGCTACCGGGGCGAGGTGGAGCCGATCGATCCGCGGGCGGGCCACGTCCCCGGTGCGGTGTCGGCGCCGACGGCGGACAACGTGGGTGCGGACGGGCTGTTCCGCAGCCCGGCCGAGCTGGCGGCCCGGTTCGCCGCGCTGGGCGCGGACGGGTCGGTGCCGCTCGGCGTGTACTGCGGTTCGGGGGTGACGGCGGCGCACGAGCTGCTGGCGCTGGAGAGCGCGGGCATCACGGGTGCGACGCTGTACCCGGGCTCCTGGAGCGAGTGGTCGGGCGATCCGGCCCGCCCGGCGGCAACCGGGGCACTGCCGGGCTAGGACACCCGGGCGGCTGACGGGTACCCGTGCGCCGCCGAAGGACAGCCCGAGGGGCGGTCACCCGCACGGGTGACCGCCCCTCGGGCCGTGTCCGGTTACTCCTGCTTCTTGCGGCGGCTGCCGAAGACGATCTCGTCCCAGCTGGGCACGGTGGCCCGGCGGCCGGGGCGGACGCCGTCGGCCTCGGCCTGCCGGTCGGTGGTGCCGACCAGCCGCTCCCGGTGCGGGGCGACGGCCCGCGGCATGAGGATGTCCGCGTACGCCGATCCGGCGCCGACGCTGGCGGCGGGGGCGGCCGGCTCCTCGGCCTCCTCCGGCTCCTCGACGGCGGGCACCGGCTCCGGCGCGGGGCCGATCGCCAGGTCGCCGCGGTAGGCGGGCACGACGTCGAGCAGGCTGGTCAGTGAGTCGCGGTTCTCCGCGGACGCCTCCC
Source organism: Kitasatospora sp. NPDC051914 (assembly GCF_040680995.1). NCBI lineage: Bacteria > Bacillati > Actinomycetota > Actinomycetes > Kitasatosporales > Streptomycetaceae > Kitasatospora > Kitasatospora sp. NPDC051914. The sequence continues at coordinate 14,098 of NZ_JBFAXX010000013.1, read as the reverse complement.
TGGCCTCGCGGACCTCCCGGCCGGACATGATCCGGTCGGCGGAGGGCCGCTCGATCATCGCGCGGGCCGGCCGCTCCTGGGGGAGCCGCGCGATCCGCGGGATGAACGGGAAGACCGAGTCCTCGTCGCGGTCGACGTTCTCGCCGATCAGGGCGCGCGCCTCGTCGTCGTTGGGCTGCACCAGGCGGCGGGGCGGGTCGTACGTCCAGCTGGCGCGGCGGTGTTCGCCGTCCGCGCGGTAGCTGAGGATGACCTCCCAGGTGCCGTCGTCGCGGCGCCAGGAGTCCCACCGCTCGGTGTCCTTCTCGGCGGCGCGCAGGGTCAGCCGCTCGGCGACGGCCTCGCCGAGCTGCGGGCCGGTGGACTCGCCGTGCCGGCGGATGGCGGTCTTGCGGGCGCGCTCGGCCATGAAGGCCCGCTCGGCCAGCACCGGGCCCTCGAAGCGCCGGACGCGCTCGACGGAGATCCCCGCCGCCTGTGCGACCTCCTCGGCGGAGGCACCGGCTCGTATCCGGGCCTGGATGTCACGGGGCCGCAGGTGGCTCTCGACCTCGATCTCGATCTGGCCGAGGCGCGGCCGGTCGCCGCGGACGGCGGCGCGCAGCCGCTCGTCGATGGGGAGGGTGTACTCCGTGCTGTCGGCAGCCTTGAGCACCAGCCGTGTGCCGTCGTTGCTGACGGCCACGACGCGCAGTTCGGGCACGGTTACCTCCCGGGTGGTGCCTGCCGACGTCACCTGCGTCGCTGCTCCCGTACTGAGTGTGGCCTGCCCGCCTGCGACTGGCCACAACCTTGCTGAGTTACCCGGCGTGTCGGGCTCCAGCCCGGGCACGCCGCTGTGGCACGGTTGCCTGTTCGCCACGTCGCCGGTCGACGTCGCGCCCGGGCCCCTCGTCCGCTGTCAGACGGGCAGTCAACAGGAACGCCGAAGGCTCAGGCCCAACGAACAGTACTCCATTCGTGGCACCCAGCGGGGCGGCTCGCCGCTCAAGTCTCCCGCGATTCACCGGAATCTCAAGAGCGGCCACACCGGAGAGCGCTCCGCGATCGCCGAACGGTGATCATCTTCACATATATCGACTGCGCCGAACCGGATTTTCGCCCGTTGTGTCCCCGGCCGAGCACAATGGACAGAATTGTTCGAATCTCCGGCGTGTGACCGAGGGAACTGCTTCCGACGCGGCGTCAGTCCCCCAGCACCCGGCGGAGGTAGTCGTTGGTGAACACCCGATCCGGGTCGACCTTCTCGCGCAGCGCCGTGAAGTCGCCGAAGTGCGGGTACACACCGGCGAGGTACTCGGCGTCGCGGGTGTGCAGCTTCCCCCAGTGCGGGCGGCCCTGGTGCGCCGTCATGAGGCGCTCCACCTCGGTGAAGTAGCCGCTCTCGGCGGTGCCCCGGTAGAGGTGGACGGCGATGTACACGCTGTCCCGGCCGCTCGCGGTGGACAGCCACAGGTCGTCGGCGGGCGCCACCCGCACCTCGACCGGGAAGCTGATCCGCCAGTCGGAGCGCTCCACCAGCGCCTTCAGCTCGCGCAGCACGGTGGTCGCCGCCTCGCGCGGCACCGCGTACTCCATCTCGATGAAGCGCACCCGGCGCGGGCTGGTGAACACCTTGTACGCGGTGTCGGTGTAGGTGCGCTCGCTCCAGGCGCGGCCGGCGACCTGGGCGATGGCGGGGATCGCGGCGGGGAAGCGCCGGCCGATGCGGCAGGCGCCCTCCCAGACGGTGTTGGACAGGAAGTCGTCGTCCAGCCAGGCCTTGAACCTCGGCAGCGGCGCGGCCGGGCCGGTGGTGCGGTTGTTGCGCTTGGTGGTGCACAGGTCGGTGTGCGGGAACCAGTAGAACTCGAAGTGCTCGTTGACGGCCGCGAGGTCCTCGAAGCCGTCGACCACCGCCCCGAAGGGCATCGGCTTCTCGTGGGCGGTCAGCAGGAAGGCCGGCTCGACGGCGAAGGTCAGCGCACTGACCACGCCGAGTGCGCCGAGGCCGAGCCGGGCGCCCCGGAAGAGCTCCGGGTTCTCGGTGGGGGAGCACTGCTGGATGCTGCCGTCGGCGAGGACGATCTCCACCGCGCGGATCTGCGCGGCCAGCGAGCCCGAGTCGCGGCCGGTGCCGTGGGTGCCGGTGCTGGTCGCGCCGGCGACGGTCTGCACCTCGATGTCGCCCATGTTGGTGAGGGAGAGCCCGGCGGCGGCCAGCAGCCGGTTCAGCCGGGCGAGCGGCAGGCCGGCCTCGACGGTGACCGTGCCGGCCTCCCGGTCGAGCGAGCGGACGGCGGTCAGGGCGTCCGGGCGGACGAGAACCGCGTCGCCGGACGAGGCGATCGCGGTGAAGGAGTGGCCCGACCCGACGGCCTTGACCCGCTGCCCCCGCTCGGCGGCCCGGCGCACGGTGTCGGCGATCTCCTCGGCGGAGCCGGGCGCGACCGTCCGGGCGGGCCGGGCGGTCTGGTTGCCGGCCCAGTTGGTCCAAGTGCCGGGGGTGGTGCCGTGGGGCATGCCGAGTGCCTCCTGCTCACGAACTACCAGTGGGTAGGGTGAGCGTAGTCACTCGGCCGCTCCCGGTAAATGCCCCGACGGACCCGCCCGGCCCTGCTCACCGACCCGCGGCGGTGCCCACCGGCTCCGGCTCGGGCACGTGCAGCCCGCCGCGCAACCGGGGCAGCCCGGCGAGCGCGGCGAGGGCGGCGAACAGCGCGGCCGCCACCGGCACCCAGTAGGCGGTGGCGGCGCCCGCGGCGTCCACCACCCAGCCGGCCAGCGAGGAGCCGAGGGCCACGCCGAGCGCCAGCCCGGTGGTCGTCCAGGTCATCCCCTCGGTGAGCTTCGCCGCCGGGACGAGCCGCTCGACCAGGGCCATCGCGGTGATCATCGTGGGGGAGATGGACAGCCCGGAGAGGAACAGCGCAGCGCCGATGCCGACCAGGCCGGCGGTGCCGTGCAGCAGGGAGGCCACCAGCACCAGCGGCAGGATGCCGACCGCCATCGCGCCGACCCCGCCGAGGAACCGCCCGGCCATCGAGCCGCGCGGCCGCAGCGTGCCGAAGACCACGCCGGCCAGGCAGGAGCCCAGCGCGTACACCGCGAGCACCAGGCTGGACGCGGCGGTGTGCCCCTGCGCCTCGGCGAAGGCCACGGTGACCACCTCGACCGCCCCGAAGATCGCGCCGGTGGCGACGAAGGTCACCACCAGCACCTGCAGGCCGGCCGACCGGAGCGCCGAACCGCCCTCGCGGTGGGCCGCCGGGTGGAGCGGCGGCTCGGTGGAGCGCTGCGCGGTGAACCACACCACACCGACCAGCAGGAAGACGCCCGCCAGCGCCACGCCCGCCTCCGGGAACACCGAGGTGGCCAGCCCGATCGACAGGATCGGCCCGACGATGAAGCAGACCTCGTCCATCACCGCCTCGAAGGAGTACGCGGTGTGCAGCCGCTCCGGCCGGTCGCTGTAGAGGTGGGCCCAGCGGGCCCGCACCATCGAACCGGTGCTCGGCATGACGCCCATGCCGGCCGCGGCCACGAACAGCGTCCAGGTCGGGGCGCCGAGCCGGGCACAGGCCAGCAGCAGCGCCGCGGCCGCCATGGTCAGCGCGGTCGCCGGGAGGGCCGCCCGGCGCTGCCCGTACCGGTCGACCAGCCGGGACACCTGCGGGCCCAGCACCGCCGCGGAGACCGCGAGGGTCGCGTAGACCGCGCCCGCGATCCCGTAGGAGCCCTGCAGCTGGGCGAGCATCGTGGCGATGCCGATGCCGGTCATCGAGATCGGCAGGCGCGACACGAAGCCGCTGGACGAGAAGGCCAGACTGCCGGGCGCGGCGAAGATCTGGCGGTAGCTGGACAGCACGGGTGCTCCGGGGAATGGTGCGTAAGGAACGTCGATCGTAACGACAGCTTACGAACCGCCCCGCGACGCCCGCGAAGGGATTTCCGGCGGACGGGTGGGCCGCAACGGCCCGGACACCGCCGGGTGGCAGGATCGGAGCCATGTCCGACTCGCGCACCCCCACCGACCACAAGCCCTACGACGCGCTGCTGCTGCTCTCCTTCGGCGGCCCGGAGGGACCGGAGGACGTCGTCCCGTTCCTGGAGAACGTCACCCGCGGCCGCGGCATCCCCAAGGAACGCCTCGCCGAGGTGGGCAAGCACTACTTCCTCTTCGGCGGGGTCAGCCCGATCAACGAGCAGAACCGCGACCTGCTCGCCGCGCTGCGCAAGGACTTCGCCGACCACGGCCTCGACCTGCCGGTCTACTGGGGCAACCGGAACTGGGCGCCCTACCTGGCCGACGCCCTGAAGGAGATCGCCGCCGACGGCCACCGCCGGGTGCTCACCCTCGCCACCAGCGCCTACGCCGGATACTCCGGCTGCCGCCAGTACCGCGAGAACCTCGCCGACGCGCTCGCCGGACTCGCCCGCGACGGCCTGCCCGCGCTGCGCGTCGACAAGCTCCGGCACTTCTACAACCACCCGGGCTTCGTCGAGCCGGTGATCGACGCCACCCTCGCCGCGCTCGCCTCGCTGCCCGAGGACGTCCGCGACGGCGCCCACCTGGTGTTCACCACGCACTCCATCCCGAACGCGATGGCCGACAGCTCCGGCGCCCCCGACGACCCGGCCCGCGGCACGCCCGGCGGCGCCTACGTCGCCCAGCACCTCGACGTCGCCCGCCTGGTCGCCCAGGCCGTCGCGGCCGCCACCGGCACCGCCGACCGCCCCTGGGAGCTCGTCTACCAGAGCCGCTCCGGCGCCCCGCACGTCCCGTGGCTGGAGCCCGACATCTGCGACCGGCTGGAGGAGCTCCACGCCGACGGCGCGCCCGCGGCGGTGATGGTGCCGATCGGCTTCGTCTCCGACCACATGGAGGTCAAGTACGACCTCGACACCGAGGCCGCCGCCAAGGCCGCCGAGCTCGGCCTGCCGGTCGCCCGGGCCGCCACCGTCGGCGCCGACCCGCGGTTCGCCGCCGCCGTGCGCGAACTCGTCCTGGAGCGCGCCGCCGTCGAGCGCGGCGCCGCCGCCGAACGCCGCGCCCTCGGCACCCTCGGTCCCAGCCACGACGTCTGCGCCGCGGCCTGCTGCCCCAACCCGCGCGCCCCGCGGCCCGCCGCCGCCGAACAGTGACCCGCACCCCGAACCCCGGAGGACCCCGCGTGACCGGCACCGTGCCGACCGACCCGCTGCTGGCCGAACTGCTCGCCGTCGCCGAGGAGGCCGCCCGCGCCGCCGGTGAACTGCTGCACCGCGGCCGCCCGGCCGACCTCGGCGTCGCCGCCACCAAGTCCAGCCCGGTCGACGTGGTCACCGAGATGGACCTCGCCTCCGAGAAGCTCGTCCAGGAGCTGATCGCCACCCGCCGCCCCGAGGACGGCTACCTCGGCGAGGAGGGCACCGACCGGCCCGGCACCAGCGGCGTCCGCTGGGTCGTCGACCCGCTCGACGGCACCGTCAACTACCTGTACGGGCTGCCCTCCTGGGGCGTCAGCGTGGCCGCCGAGCTGGACGGCGAGGCCGTCGTCGGCGTGGTCGCGGTGCCCGCCCGCGGCGAGCTCTTCCGGGCCGTCCGCGGCGCCGGCGCCGACCTCGACGGCCGCCCGCTCGCGGTGCGCCCCGCCCCGCCGTGGGGGCAGGCGCTGATCGCCACCGGCTTCAACTACGTGCAGGCCGAACGCGTCCACCAGGCCGAGGTGCTGCTCGCCCTGATGCCCGAGGTCCGCGACATCCGCCGGGCCGGCGCCGCCGCCGTCGACCTGTGCGACCTCGCCGCCGGCCGGGTCGACGCCTTCTACGAACGCGGCCTCAAGCCCTGGGACATGGCGGCCGGCCTGCTGATCGCCCGGGAGGCCGGTGCCCTGGCCGGCGGCCGCCCCGGCCGGCCCGCCGACGGCGACCTCACCGTCGCGTCCGTCCCCGGCGTCTTCGAGCCCCTGCAGGCCCGTCTGGACGCCCTCGGCGCCTGGCACGGCTGATTCCCCGCAGGCGTCCCGCAGAGACGGCGAAGGGCCTGCCACCGCCCCGCGAGGGGGCGGCGGCAGGCCCTTCGGGCACAGGTCCGGAGTACAGAAGGGCCCTGGCACGGGTGGTGCCAGGGCTCGCGGATGCGTCCTGCTGTGTCGCCTGGTGGTGCGGTTGCCCCGCGGGGGCGGGGCGGGTGTCGGTCCTGCGGCCGGGATCAGGCAGCCGACCGGTGCATCTCGTGCACCGGATCGATGCCGTGGTCGGCGGCCAGCCGACGCAGGTCCTCCAGCTCGGACTGCTCGACCTCGGCCAGGAACTCGTCCCCGGACTCGAGAGCGCGGTGGAGATCCTGCTCGGCGTTCTGTATGCGCTGCAGGATTCCGGCGGTGAAGGCGTCCATACGGCCCCCTTGCTGTGTCGGACGGGCACGGGCCCGCATGCTCCCCGGTCGGTGGACACTGCCACGGGACGCCCCACGGTCGGTACGGTGCCGGCCCCGGGTGGGCGCGGAGACGGCGCGGCGGCCGCTCCCGATGACGTCGATCCCCCGATCCGGTGCGGATGAGCACACGGCGGGTAGGTGCGATCCGCGCACGGCGCGATCGCGGTGTGAGCTTGTCCTCCCCAACCGCACGCCCGGGAAACCTCTCCACCGCGAGAAAGTTGCCGGTGTCACAGTCCAACCGGAGGGAATGCTTTCGGTCCGCCGGTGCCCGGGCACCCGAACTCCAACATCGCCCCTGGTCAACCGGGTGGAGGCGGCCCGAGCCCGCAGCTTACAGCTGCTTTATCCGAAGACCAGGCAGGATGGAGGCACCGTCGGAGCCGTGTCCCTGGACGCGGCTCCGCGCCCGGCGCCCCACGGCCCGCACGGGCGGAGCACGGCGGGGCCGCTCCGAGGAAGGGACAACCACCGTGCGGGTACTCGTCGTCGAGGACGAGCAGCTGCTCGCCGAGGCCGTGGCCACCGGTCTGCGCCGCGAGGCCATGGCCGTCGACGTCGTCTACGACGGAGAGGCCGCCCTGCAGCGCATCGCCGTCAACGACTACGACGTGGTGGTCCTCGACCGGGACCTCCCGCTGGTGCACGGCGACGACGTGTGCCGCCGGGTGGTCGAGCAGGGCCTCGCCACCCGCGTCATCATGCTGACCGCCTCCGGCGACATCAGCGACCGGGTCGAGGGCCTGGAGATCGGCGCCGACGACTACCTCCCCAAGCCGTTCGCCTTCAGCGAACTCGTCGCCCGCGTACGGGCCCTGGGCCGCCGTGCCACCGTCCCGCTGCCGCCCGTCCTGGAGCGCGCCGGCATCAGCCTCGACCCCGGCCGCCGCGAAGTGCTCCGCGACGGCAAGCCCGTCCAGCTGGCTCCCAAGGAGTTCGCCGTCCTGGAGGTCCTGATGCGCGCCGGCGGCGCCGTCGTCTCCGCCGAGCAGCTCCTGGAGAAGGCCTGGGACGAGCACACCGACCCCTTCACCAACGTCGTCCGGGTCACCGTGATGACACTGCGCCGCAAGCTCGGCGACCCGGCCGTCATCGTCACCGTGCCCGGCTCCGGCTACCGCATCTGACACCCGGCAGCGGCGGAATCCGGCCAGAAAACGGACACCGCCCCCGATCCAGCCGCACCGGCACCGCCACCAGGCACCGCCACCGCAGCACCGAGAGGACAGGACATGACCACCCCGCCCCCCGTCGGCGGGGCCCCCGGCGCGCCCGCCGGCGGCCCGGGCCACGTCCCGCCGCGCCCCGCCCGCCCCCAGCCGGGCGCGTCGAGCGCGCCGGGGAACACCACGCAGCACTACCACCCCGGCGACGGCCTGTTCGCCTGGCTGTCGCTGCGCCCCACCGTCCGGATCAGGCTCACCCTGCTCTACGGCGGCATGTTCCTCATGGCCGGCGTCGTCCTGCTGCTGCTGATGTACTACTTCGTCCGCGAGGCCATGCAGAGCGGCACCCTGCCCGCCCTGCGGCTCGGCCAGGGCGTCACCATCACCACCCCCGACGGCCAGGTGATCACCACGCAGGGCGAGCTCACCCGCTGGCTCGACCACTACCAGGACGTCGAGGCCGACCGCTCCCTCAACACCCTGCTGCGCAAGGCCCTCACCGCCCTGATCTGCCTCGCCGTGATCGCCTTCGCGGCCGGCTACGCGATGGCCGGCCGGGTGCTCCGCCCGCTCGGCCGGATCACCCGCACCGCCCGCGAGGTGGCCGGCAGCGACCTGCACCGCCGGATCCAGCTCGACGGCCCCGACGACGAGCTCAAGGAGCTCGCCGACACCTTCGACGACATGCTCGACCGGCTCGACCGCTCCTTCGACTCCCAGCGCCGGTTCGTCGCCAACGCCTCGCACGAGCTGAGAACGCCGCTGGCGATCAACCGGACCCTGCTGGAGGTCCAGCTCTCCGACCCGGCCGCCTCCCCCGACCTGCAACAGCTCGGCAAGACCCTGCTCGCCACCAACGAGCGCAGCGAACAGCTCGTCGAGGGCCTGCTGCTGCTCGCCCGCAGCGACAACGAGATCACCGACCGCCGCCCGGTCGAGCTCTCCGAGGTGGCGCTGCGCGCCCTGGAGCAGCTGCGCCCCGAGGCGGTCACCCGGGAGGTCGAGCTGCGCCCGGAGCTCAACCCGGTGACCGTCTCCGGCAACGGCGTCCTGCTGGAACGGATCGCGCTCAACCTGCTGCAGAACGCGGTGCGCTACAACGCCCCCGACGGCTGGGTGGAGATCTCCACCACGCCCGCCCCCGGCGGCGTGGGCGAGCTGATCGTGACCAACACCGGCCCGGTGGTGCCCGGGTACGAGATGGAGCACATCTTCGAGCCGTTCCGCCGGGTCAAGGGCGCCGACCGCACCCGCAGTGACAGGGGGGTCGGCCTGGGCCTGTCCATCGTCCGCTCGGTGGTCCGCGCGCACGGCGGCACCATCGAGGCCACGCCGCGTCCCGGCGGAGGCCTGACCATCCGGGTGCGCATTCCCGGGCCCTGACCGTCACCGCACCGTCACTCCGTGCGCGGACCGATCGTCCGCACCGCCCCCGCCCCCTGCCGGCCGTGTCAAGACGACATAAGCGCTGGCAGGGGGCGGCTTGTCTTTTGCCGTCGGAACAACTTACGGTGTCGTAACCTACGCAGCCGTAGGCTGGGTCGAACAGGACGGCCGCCGCGTCCGCCTCCGCGCTCGTGCCGCCCGCCCCCGTCCCCGTTCCGTCACCGTCCGCGCCGCAGCCGTCGGCCCCATCGCCCGACGCGTCGGACGCCGCCCACAGGAGCACCAGCCGTGACCATCGCCCCCGTCCAGCGCACCGCCCCGCCCGCGTCGACCGCATGGACCGACGCCAAGCTGATCCTGGCCCTCGAAGAGGTCGTCGAGACCGAGCTGAACCGGCACCTGAAGGTCGCCAAGGAGTGGATGCCGCACGAGTACGTGCCGTGGGGGCAGGGGCGGGACTTCGACGGCGTGCTGGGCGGCGAGGCGTGGGCGCCGGACCAGTCCAAGGTGACCCCGCTGGCGCGGATCTCCCTGGTGGTCAACCTGCTGACCGAGGACAACCTCCCCAGCTACCACCACGAGATCGCCACCATGTTCGGCCGCGAGGGCGCCTGGGGCACCTGGGTGCACCGCTGGACGGCCGAGGAGGGCCGGCACGGCATAGCCATCCGCGACTACCTGCTGGCCACCCGCGCCGTGGACCCGGTCGAGCTGGAGCGGGCCCGCATGGCGCACATGTCGGAGGGCTTCGAGTCCGACAACGCGCACAGCATGCTGCACTCCGTGGCCTACGTGGCCTTCCAGGAGCTCGCGACCCGCATCGCCCACCGCAACACCGGCCACCACTCCGGCGACCCGCTGTGCGACCAGCTGCTGGCGAAGATCGCCAACGACGAGAACCTGCACATGGTCTTCTACCGGAACCTGCTGAAGGCCGCCCTGGAGATCGCCCCGGACGAGGCGATGAACGCCATCGCCGAGGTGGTCACCAACTTCCGGATGCCCGGTCACGGCATGCCCGGCTTCGAGCGTTCCGCCGCCCAGATCGCCATCGGCGGCGTCTACAACCTGCGCATCCACCACGACGACGTGCTGCAGCCCGTGCTGCGCCACCTGAAGGTCATGGAGATCACCGGCCTCGGCCCCTCCGGCCAGCAGGCCCAGGAGCTGCTCGGCGCCTTCCTGGACGGCCTGGACGCGCAGGCCACGAAGTTCGACGAGCGGCAGGCCGCGCTGCTCGCCCGCAGGGCCGCCAACCGCAAGTGAGCCCGGGCCGCGGCAGGCCGCCGCGGCCTACCCGGACCGCACCGGGAATGTCAGGATTTTCCGGAAAGACGTGAGATGTGACCAACCTCACACTGCGTCGCCGGACACGTTCGGCCGACGTCGCACGGTGACCGCCGCGCCTCCGGGCGCGGTGGCGCACGGTGACCGTCGTCGGCCGCTGCGGATTTGTCGATCTGTCGCCAATCCTGCTGTCTGCAGGGCGAATTGGCGAGCGGCCGACCCTCCCGCTGCTACCCAAGGTAGCCGCTCCGGTCGGCCTGCAGGCCCGGGCGGGTGACCCCGCCCCGATGCGTTCGAGCCCCGTTCGGTCACCCCAACGGGTCCGAAACTGGGTGTCGATTGAGTAACGGGGCTTGAAGTAAGGCAAAATCTCCGCCTCGGGTCGGGCACAAGACCGACCCCCCACGCGTTACGTGCGCTGGAGATACCGCACACACCCAAAGGGGGAGAGCGAAACATGGCTACGGACTACGACACCCCACGCAAGACCGATGACGACCTCAACGAGGACAGCATCGAGGAACTGAAGGCGCGGCGGAACGAGAAGACGACCGGTTCGGTCGACATCGACGAGTTCGACGCTGCCGAAGGTCTGGAGCTCCCCGGCGCCGACCTCTCGAACGAGGAGCTGTCGGTCCGGGTGCTGCCGCGCCAGGCCGACGAGTTCACCTGCATGAGCTGCTTCCTGGTGCACCACCGCAGCCAGCTCTACAGCGAGAAGAACGGTCAGCCGATCTGCCGGGACTGCGGCGCCTGAGCACCGTGCGGAATGGCTCGGGTCCGACGCCTCACCGTCGGCCCGGCAGGCCACCCCGCCGGCCCTGGGCAGCAAGGCCGGAGGCAGCAGACGCGGCCCCCTCGGGGGACCGCACCCGCAGGTCGGGCGCCTGCGACCACAGGAGCGCTGGGACGGTCCGCGGACGCGGATCCGTCCCTCCTCCGTTTCCGGGCCGCTCCGGGCCCGGTACCCGGGGCTCTCGGGCCAGGGAAGCAAGCGGGCAGCGAACGGTGGGCGACTTCCGGCCCTTTTCCGCCTGCGGGCCGGACCTGCCGACGGAGGCCCCGTCCGGCGCGGCTCAGCGCTGGGCGGCCCTGTGGGCACCCTGCAGCGCCTCCGCCAGCTTCTGCGGCGAGCGGGTCGACAGGTACAGGTACGGCGTCGGGTCGGCCGGGTCGGTGACCTCCACCTTCAGCGCCGTCGGAACGTAGCTGCGCAGCAGCATGAAGGCCCGCGAGTCGGCCTTCACCGAGCGCCAGGCGACCGCCTCGGCCGGGTTGAGGACCTCCGCGCCGCCGAGCGCGTCGACCGGGATGCGGGCCTGGCCGGCCACCAGCGACCCCTGGACGACCCGGATGCGGGCCGAGCCGTAGGAGCTGAGTGCGGCGGCGGTCGCGGCGATGCCGACGACGAGGCCGACCAGCGCCCCGATCGCGCTGAACCGCAGCATGACGAGGGCGAAGGACAGCCCGGTGACGAGCGGGAGCAGCCACCAGGACCGCGGGACCGTGAGGCGTTCGTCGTACATGCCCCTATTGTGGGCGCTCGCCGGCGCCGGTCCGCCGCCGACCCTCCCCATCGGAAGCTACTCGCGGGTAGCATCGCGGCCGTGACCGGTTCCATCGCCTCCGCCCGGGCGCCGCAGAGCGCCGACGACACGCAGGGGGCCCGTCCCGCCCCCCTCACTCCGACGACGCCCCCGGCCGACGCCGTGCTGCCGCCCCGCGCCCCCGGGGCGCCGGCGCCCGGCACACCGATCGGTCCGCACTACGACCTCTGCTTCGGCTGCGGGCCGCAGCGCCCCGAGGGCCTGCAGATCAGCGCGGTCGCCGGCGAGGGGCTGACGGTGGACGCGACCTTCACCGTCCGGGCGGTCCACCAGGGCGGCCCCGGCCTCGCCCACGGAGGCCTGCTCACCACGGCCATGGACGAGACCCTCGGCACCCTGAACTGGCTGCTGCACGCCCCGGCCGTGACCGGCAGGCTGGAGACCGACTTCGTCCGCCCGGTGCCGGTCGACAGCGTCCTGCACATCCACGCGTGGGTGACCGGTGTGCACGGGCGGAAGGTGTACAGCGCGGCCGAGGGCCGCATCGACGGCCCCGACGGCCCGGTCGCCATCCGGGCACAGGCGCTCTTCATCCAGGTGAAGCTGGAACACTTCACCACGCACGGTCGTCCCGAGGACATCAAGAAGGCCTTGGACGACCCGGACCTGTTCAAGCGTGCCAGAGCCTTCGAGGTGAACCCGTGACCAGCACCGCCCGTCCGCCGGTGGACGTCCTGATCAGGCGGATCGACGCCGATCTCCCGCTGCCCGCCTACGAGCACCCCGGCGACGCCGGCGCGGACCTCCGCACCACCGTCGACGCCGACCTCGCCCCCGGCGAGCGGGCCGTTCTTCCCACCGGTGTAGCCATTGCGCTTCCGGACGGTTACGCGGCGTTCGTACACCCGCGGTCGGGGCTCGCAGCTCGTTGCGGAGTTGCCCTCGTGAACGCCCCGGGGACGGTCGATGCCGGGTACCGTGGTGAGATCAAGGTGATCGTCGTCAACTTGGACCCGCGCGAGGCCGTCAGCTTCCGCCGAGGGGACCGCATCGCCCAGCTGGTCATCCAGCGGGTCGAGCGGGCGAGTTTCCACGAGGTCGGGGAGCTGCCCGGATCGGCGCGAGCCGAAGGCGGGTTCGGGTCGACCGGCGGCCACGCCGCGGTCTAGCATGCCCGCGGTCTCGCAGTAGTCGAGCAGGTATTCGCTTCGGTCTTGGATTCGGTCCTGGACCGGGAAGGACAGTGACCGTGTTCCGTCGTCGCCACAAGAGCGAGGACGCTGTCGAGCAGCTCGCCGAGGACGCCACCAGCGCCGACGAGACGGCCGATGACGTCGAAGGTTCCGCCGAGAGCGAGAACGACACCGAGCTCGACCCGGCGGACCGGGTCGGACTGCCGCCGGCACCGCGTCCGGACGGCCCGTGGGACTTCTCCGAGCTCGAGAAGCCCGAGGAGGGACGAGTGGACCTCGGGGGTCTGCTGGTCCCCGGGGTCGAAGGCATGGAGCTCCGGGTCGAGGTCGCCGGTGACGCGATCGTCGCCGCGACGCTCGTCCTCGGCAACAGCGCGATCCAGCTCCAGGCGTTCGCCGCTCCGAAGTCCGAGGGCATCTGGGGCGAGGTCCGTGAGGAGATCGCCAACGGCATCACCCAGCAGGGCGGCCTCATCGAGGAGGAGGAGGGCCCGATCGGCTGGCACCTCCGCGCCCAGGTCCCCGTCCAGCTGCCCGACGGCACCCAGGGCGCACAGCTGGTGCGGTTCGTCGGCTGCGACGGCCCGCGTTGGTTCCTGCGCGGTGTGATCTCCGGGCAGGCCGCCGTGCAGCCCGAGATGGCCGGCATCCTGGAGGAGATCTTCCGCCAGACCGTCGTCGTCCGCGGCGAGGCCCCGATGGCACCGCGCGACCCGATCGTGCTGAAGCTTCCCGAGGACGCCCAGATGGTCGCCGACGGCGCCCCCACCGAGGGCGGCGACCAGCGCTACAGCGCCTCGCTGGACCCCTTCGCCCGCGGCCCGGAGATCACCGAGGTCCGCTGAGCCGAGCACCTCGCCTCCGCCCGGTTGTGAGCCGGGCGGAGGCGATTTGCTTGCGGGCCCCCGGGCCCCGTACAGTTCCGGAGTCGCGCCGAGAGGGGCGACGAAAGCGAGTCGAAGGAAAACGCCCGGTGAAACGGGCCGAAAATCCTCTGATAAGCTGGGAACACGAAAGAGCGAAGCGCCCGGAGGGTCCGCTGGAAGGCGGTCCGAAGGAAGTGTCCGTTCCTTGAGAACTCAACAGCGTGCCAAAAGTCAACGCCAGATATGTTGACAT